>JBEGJS010000065.1:0-5614 GCA_041184485.1 Actinomycetota bacterium
CTCAAGAATGTCAACGCCAACGTGCCCGACCAGGTGGTTGACCGCATAGATCGGCTTGCCGGTTGCCACCGCGAGCGCTTTGGCCGCGCCAACGCCGACCATGAGCGCCCCAGCGAGGCCGGGTCCGTTGGTCACGGCGATTGCGTCGAGCTCATCCAGGGTGACGCCAGCCTGATTCAGGGCCTCGTGCAGTGTTGGGCGCAGGGCCTCGAGGTGCGCGCGAGCGGCGATCTCTGGCACGACACCGCCGAAGCGAGCGTGCTCATCCATGCTGCTCGAAATCACGTTGGCCAACAGGCGGTTGCCGCGCACGATGCCGATGCCGGTCTCGTCGCAGGATGTCTCGATGCCGAGCACCAGAGGCTCTAGGTCTTGGGTTCGCAACGGCTCGAGGTTGGCGCGCATCACGAGCGCATCCACGCCATCTGGCATGTAGTAGCGCTTGCGACTGTCGATCTGCTCGAAGCCGAGCGACCGATACAGGCCAATCGCACTGGGGTTGTCGGCGCGAACCTCAAGAAACATCTCGCGCGCACCCTGAGTGGCCGCCTCTCGCATTAGCGCGCCCATCAGAGAGCGACCGACGCCGCGGCCGCGCTCGAACTCGTCGATCGCGATGGTCTGGATGTCGCCCTGACCGGTGCCCGGAATCACGCTAACGCCGCCGTAGCCGATTAGGCGTTCATCCTCGCGAACCACAAAGTATGCGGTGTGGGCGACCTCAAGTTCGGCGTGCATGTTATCGACCGACCAGGCATCTGTGGCAAAGCTCGCGTTTTCGAGGGCCATGATTTCGTCAAGGTCGCCTTCGACGGCAGGCAGTATCACCCAGGTGTTCGTCATCAGCTCACCGCCTTGCCGACTCGCTGCTTGGGGTTTGGCACGGTGGCGTCGGGGTCGCGCAGATAAAGGGCGCTGACGTCGGTGTCGAGCAGGCCGTCGATGAGCAGGGCGTCGGCGAGCAGGCCGAGGCTCGCGGCGGTGACCGGCGCGGTGGCCCGCAGCGGCTCGATCGCGCGACGCTCGAGTTGAGCCTCGAGCTCGGCCGGCTTGATCACGAACGGCCCGTCGATGCGCACCGGCGAGCCGGCCTTGGTCACGTCAGAGTAGAGGGCCGCATAGACCTCGCCGCGTCGAGCGTCTGAGGTCACCAGCAGCGGCCGGTCGTGCGAGACCTGGGCGCGCAGTTCGGCGCTCTCGAGCTCGGTGCGGGCAATCGCGTCGAGGCTAACCGCGCCAAACAGCTTGGCGCGCGCCCCCTCGGCAAACATGACCGCCGCCGCGATGCCAACCCGCAGCCCGGTGAACGGCGCCGGCCCGCGACCAACAACTACCTCGGACACCTGTGCCGGGCGAACGTCTGCCACGGCAAGCACCTGGGCTATGGCCTCACCGATTCGCTCGGCGTGCTTCATGGTGTCGTCCACGTTGACCTCGGCGCGCACCACGCCATCCTCGACAAGCGCAACGCTCGTGCCAAAAGATGTGTCGATTGCAAGGATGATGCTCAAGCCGCACCACCAAACTCGATGACCCCGGCCGACTGCCAGCGCGGCCCAAAGCCGCTCACGCGCACCGAACGGTCCTCCGACTCTCCCGTGTGGTCGCGCTCAATCTCGATCTCGAGCCACGACTCCGAGATTCCATCGGTAAAGCCGAGGCCCCACTCGACCAGCACAATCGAGTTGACGAAGTCGATGTCGAGATCGTCGAGTTCCGCAGGCGAGCCGAGCCGGTAGGCATCCACGTGAACAAAGGGTGTGCCGCTCGAAGTCTTGTGGGTGCGGGCAATCACGAAGGTCGGGCTGCTCACCGAGCCGACAACGCCGAGGCCCTCGCCTACCCCGCGGGTCAGGGTGGTCTTGCCAGCGCCGAGAGGGCCGGTCAAGAGCGCAAGGTCGCCAGGCGCCAGGATGCGAGCGAGCGCCAGCCCAAACTCGTGCATTTCTTCTGCGGTTGAGATGGTCAGTTCGGCGAGCACTCTGGCCGCGGTCACTGAACCTCTCCTATGTACCTGCGCTTGAAGCGGCCACCCATCCTGGTGACTATCTCGTAGTTGATGGTGCCGACGGCCCGCGCCAGAGAATCGGCCGATGGCAGGCCAAGGGTCGGGTCGCCGAAGAGCACAACCTCGTCGCCAACCTCGACCTCGTCGTCGCCGCAGTCGATGACGAACTGGTCCATGGCGATGCGGGCAAGAATCGTGTAGCGGCGGCCGCGGATGCTCACCTGAGCGGCGCCGGTGGCCTCTCGTGGCAGGCCTTCGGCATAACCAACCGGGATGAGCGCCAGCGTGCTCTCGCCCTCGGTGCGGTGCAGGTAGCCATAAGAAACGCCGTGACCGGCAGAAACCCGCTTGGTCTGGGCGACCACCGACTTGGCGGTCATCGAGGTGCGCAGGCCGTATTCGTCGGCCGAGTGATCGATAAACGGGCTGAAGCCATAGAGTGCAATGCCGATGCGAACCATCTCGTAGCAGGCCTGCGGGTAGAGAATCGCACCGTCGGATGCCAGCAGGTGGCGCATCTCAAACTCGAGGCCAAGGTTGCGGGCCTGCTCGACGGCCGCGTCAAACTTTTCGATCTGCGCGAGGTCGTCGGCGGCCGAGGTCACCGAGAGGTGGCTGAAGACGCCAACCACGCGAATCAGGCCGGCCGCGGCGAGGTCGCGGGCTTCGGCAACCAACGCTGGCCACTCGTGCAAGGTTGCGCCGTTTCGGCCGAGGCCGGTGTCGACCTTGAGGTGCACGGCGGCAACCGTGCCGAGAGTCTTGGCGGCCGCGGCCACCGACTCGAGTTGCGCAATGGTGGCGAGGCCCAGCTCAATGTTGTGCCGCACGGCATCGACGAAGGTCTCGTGCGGGTCGTGCAACCATGCCAAAACGGGAGTCTTGATGCCGGCGGCACGCAGCTCGAGCGCCTCGCCAACGTCTGCCACGCCAAGGTAATCGACGCCCTCGGCCTCGAGGCGCTTGGCAACCGGCACCATGCCGTGTCCGTAGGCGTTGGCCTTGACCACGCCCATGACCTTGGCGCCAACCGAGCCGGCGCGCATGGTGTGCAGGTTGCCCGCGATTGCGTCGAGGTCAATCACGAGTTCTCTCATGCTGCGCCTCCCTCTGCAATCACGTAGGCAATCGCGAATCCGCCGTCGTGCGAAATCGATAGGTGAAAGCGCTCGATGCCGGCTGCTTCAACGATAGTTTGGGTCGCCCCCGAAACCAACAAGGATGGCCGTCCGGCGGCATCGTAGGTGACTTCGACCTCACGCCAGTTCATCCCGGCGGCATTGCCAACTGCCTTAATAAAAGCTTCTTTGGCGGCAAAGCGGCCGGCCAAACTATTGGGTGCGCCGACCCGTTCGGCATCCGTGAGCAGTCGCTCGCCAAGGCCAGGGGTCTTGGCAAGGTGGTCGACGAAGCGCTGCACGTCAACCAGGTCGACACCAACGCCCTTGATCATGATTCGCAGAACCTCGGCCAGCGCCTATTCGACCGTGACCGACTTGGCCAGGTTGCGCGGCTGGTCCACGTCGAGCCCGAGCGCGGTCGCCAACGCGAGCGCGAATCCCTGAAGCGGAATCACGGTGAGCAGCGGGGCCAGCATCGGCAAGGTCTGCGGCACGAAGATGACATCCTCGGCGTACTGCGAAACCTCGGTGTCGCCCTGTTCGGCAATCGCGATGACGCGGGCTCCGCGAGCGCGAATCTCTTGGATGTTCGACACCACCTTTGGGTGCAGGCTGTCGACATCTCGCGGGCTCGGCACGATCACGATTACCGGCTGACCAGCCTCGATCAGCGCGATTGGCCCGTGCTTGAGCTCGCCCGCCGCAAAGCCCTCGGCGTGAATGTATGCGAGCTCCTTGAGCTTTAGCGCGCCCTCCATGGCGATCGGGTAGCCGACGTTGCGGCCCAAGAAGAGCACCGACTTGGCATTCGCCATCGCGGTGCCGAGCGCCTTGGCCTGCTCGAGCCCGTCGAGAACCTTGGTGATCTTGGCCGGCAACTTGAGCAGCTCGCGACCAATCTTTACCAACTCGGTGCGCGGGGTGGCGCCACGGGCTGATGCCAAGAACAGGCCGAGCAGGTAGCCCGCGGTGATCTGGGCGGTCAGGGCCTTGGTCGAGGCAACCGCAACCTCGGGGCCGGCGTGCGTGTAGATCACGGCGTCAGACTCGCGGGCCAGGGTCGCGCCCTGGGTGTTGCAGATTGCCAGCACCCGGGCGCCAAGCTCGCGCGCGTAGCGAGTTGCCATGAGGGTGTCCATGGTCTCGCCCGACTGCGAGATTGCCACCACGAGGGTGTTCGGCGTGACGATTGGGCTGCGGTATCTAAACTCGTGCGAGAGCTCGACCTGCACCGGCACGTGCGCCCACTTCTCGATCGCATACTTGGCAACGTCGCCCGCGTAGCTCGCGGTGCCACAGGCAACGATGATGATGCGGTCGATGGCCTTTAGGTCGTCGGTGCTGAAGCCAGAAATCTCGTCGAGCCAGATGCTGCCATCCGAGCGAAGGCGACCCATCAGGGTGTCGGCGACCGCCTGAGGCTGGTCGGCAATCTCTTTGGCCATGAAAGACGACCAACCGCCCTTGGATGCCGCCGAAGCGTCCCAATCGACGGTGAACTCGGATGCTTCGACGGGCTCGCCGTCGAAGGTGCGCAGCTCGACCTTGTCGGCGCGCAGAATCACGATCTGGTTCTGACCAACCGAGATGGCGCGCTTGGTGTGCTCGACGAACGCGGCAACGTCGGAGCCCAAGAAGTTCTCTCCGTCGCCCAGGCCGATCACGAGCGGTGCGTTGCAGCGAGCAGCGAGCACGACATCCGGTTCATCCTCGTGTATGACGAGAATCGTGAAGGCCCCGTGCAGTCGCTTGACCACGTTGGCGAAGGCGTCGGTCAGGTTGCCCACGCGAGCGTATTCGGCGGCAATGAGGTGGGCTGCCACCTCGGTGTCGGTCTCGCTGGCAAATACCGTGCCAGCGGCCACGAGTTCGGCCTTGAGTTCGGCGAAGTTTTCGATGATGCCGTTGTGAATCAGCGAGAGTTTGAGGTCGGTGCCGCCGAGGTGCGGGTGCGCGTTGCCGTCGGTCGGGGCTCCGTGGGTTGCCCAGCGGGTGTGACCGATGCCGATGTGGCTGGTTGGCAGTGGGTTTTCGGCAATCGAGTTGCGCAGATTCGCTAGTTTGCCGGCCTTTTTGCGGGTCTCAAGTTTGCCGTTTTCGCCGATGACCGAGACGCCCGCCGAGTCGTATCCTCGGTATTCGAGCCGACCCAAGCCGGCGAGCACTACATCGAGGGTTGCTTTTGGCCCTACGTAACCCACGATTCCACACATGGGTTCTAATTTAGGGCAGAATTGCACGCTATGAGCGATGAGCAGGGGCGGGTCACAGCCGGCGGCGAAGACCCAACGGCCGCTGGCATCACTCCCTTCGTCGAAATCTCTCGAGCAGACTGGTCGGCACTCGCCGAATCCACCGAATTGCACCTCACCGAGGCCGAACTGACCAAGATTCGCGGTCTCGGCGACGAGCTCGATCTGGCCGAGGTCGAGCAGGTTTATCTGCCGCTCAGCCAGCTGCTCAACCTGTATGTCACCAACTCGGC
>JBEGJS010000066.1:0-7122 GCA_041184485.1 Actinomycetota bacterium
AACCCGCCATACATTCCAAACGAGGCGATTCCGCGCGACATCGAGGTGCGCCTGCACGACCCGGCGATGGCGCTCTATGGCGGCGAAGACGGCATGGATGCGATGCACGTGATCAGCCGCCGCGGCCAAGAACTGCTGCACCCGGGCGGCATCCTTGTTGTCGAGCACGCCGACTCTCAGTCTGAACAGGTGCGTCAACTACTATTGGCTGATGGATGGCGCCAGGTCAGCGCGCACAGCGATTTGACCGGCAGACATCGTTCGGTAACCGCGGTTAGGTAGCAGAGGGGCTTCGAGTGCAGCGCATTTTCGACTGTTCTGTTGACGCCGAACTTCTTGCCGGCACGCGCCAGGCCAAGGCCGCGCTCGCCAAAAATCACCTTGTGGTGCTACCCACCGACACCGTCTATGGCATTGCCGCAGACGCCTTTTCGCGCAAGGGTGTCGCAGCACTGCTGGCGGCTAAGGGTCGCGGTCGTCAGTCGCCGCCGCCCGTCTTGATTCCAAAACTTGCAACCATGGATGCGCTCGCAGAGCACGTGCCCCAGGTGGCCCGCCGGCTCGCCGAGGAGTTCTGGCCAGGCGCCCTCACCATGATCTTCAAGGCCCAGCTCTCGCTTCAGTGGGACCTCGGCGAAACCAAGGGAACGGTTGCCTTGCGCATGCCCGACCACCAGATTGCGCTGCACCTGCTCGAAGAGGTTGGCCCGCTGGCGGTTTCGAGCGCCAACCTGACCGGGCAACCTGCAGCCACAGACGCTCAGCAGGCATTCGACTACCTCGGCGAATCCGTCGACGTCTACCTCGACGCAGGCGAGAGCCCCAAGGGCGAGGCATCCACGATTCTCGACTTGACCGATCTCGCCGAGACCTACGTCGATGGCAAGGTCGAAACCACAGGCAAGATTCGGGTGGTGCGCGCGGGAGCATTGAGCCTGGCCGCCATCCGCGATGTTGTCGGCGACCTGCTCGAAAACCAGGATGACGCCGCGGGAGGTGCCGCCTAAATGCGCGCCTACCTTCTTGTTATGGCCCTGACTGCGGCGATCACGCTTGGCGCTACCTGGGTGGTGCTCAAGCTCGCACACAAATACAAGCTTTACCTTGCGATTCGCGATCGCGACGCACACACGACCCCGACCCCGCGCCTCGGCGGGGTGGCGATGTATCTGGGCCTTGTGGTCGCGGTTGCGGCTTCGGGTTTTCTTGGTTGGTTCCACGGAATCTTCGTTCATCCCGAGCACATAATCGCCATTCTCGTTGCCGGCGGGCTGATCACCGCGATGGGTGTGATCGACGACCTATATGACCTCGACTGGTTCTTGAAGCTAGCTGGCCAGTTCTTGGTCGCCGGGCTTCTGGCTTGGCAGGGTGTGGCCATCGTCTCGCTGCCGATCGCTGGAGTGACCATCGGGTCGTTCGGCATGTCGTTTGTGGTGACCGTTTTCTTGACCGTGCTCGTGATGAACGCGGTGAACTTTATCGACGGTCTCGACGGCCTGGTGGCCGGTGTCGTGCTGATTGGCACGGTCGTGTTCTTCGGCTACTCGTACCTCTTGGCGCAGCAGACCTCGCCGGGCGACTACTTCAACATCGCGTCGCTGATTTCGGCCATCGTCATCGGCATGTGCGTGGGCTTCTTGCCGCTCAACTGGCGGCCCGCCAAGATCTTCATGGGCGACTCGGGCGCGCTGCTGCTCGGAATGCTGATGGCAACCACCGCGCTTACCGTGACGGGGCAGATAGACCCAGCCGACACAACCTCGCACAGCCTGATGCCTGCCTACCTGCCGCTGATTCTGCCGCTGGCCATCCTGGTGTTGCCGCTGCTCGACTTTTCGCTTGCGGTGCTGCGGAGGCTGCGGGCGGGTAAGTCGCCGTTTAGCGCCGACCGCAAGCACATTCACCACAAGTTGCAAGACTTCGGGCACAGCCACCTCGGCTCGGTGCTGGTCTTTTATGCGTGGACGACCGTGATCGCGCTCAGCTGTCTGCTGGTGTTCTTCGTTCGCCTGCGCTACGTAGCCCTGTTCACCGTGGTCGGGGGAGCACTTGCGATGCTTTACACAGTTTGGCCCATCATCAAGGCGCGCAAGCGCAAGGCAAGGAGCATCAGTTGACCGAGGCAAAGAACACTGCGGCACCGCGCGCGAACTCGGCACAGCAGCTTTTTCGCACCGTGCTGGTTCGCGGCTCGCTGCTAAGTCTCGTGGTGGCGGCTCTCGGCGGCGGCATTGGCTCAATCGTCATGGGCACAGCCGGCCTAGCGGGCGGGCTGATCGGCGCCGCCATCGCCTTTGTCTTTAGCTCGTTGACCGCGCTTTCGGTGCTTTTTGGCGCTCGCCTCCCTCTCGGCGGTTTCTTCGGCCTGGTGCTCGGCGGATGGATCCTCAAGCTGGTCATCTTCATGGTTCTCATCGTCAACCTCAAGGGTGCCGATTGGCTCGACGGAAAGACACTGTTTTTCAGCCTCGTGGCGGCGATTATCGGCACTCTCACGATCGATTCGCTCGCCGTTTTGCGGGCCCGAATTCCGGTCGTCGAATAAACCTGAAATCGGTTAGTTTTCGCCCGTTTTTGTTGTTAGACTTGACCTTGCGTCCGAGCCGAAATTCGATGCAAAACCCGCTGTAAATCGCCGCAAGGTTAGCCTTGCCCCGTAACAGGAGTTAACGCTGATTAGCCACGTCTTGAACCTGCTGGTCCCGGCCCTTGGTGCCGCCCAGTCTGGCAGCGATTTCGAGCCGCCGACAATCAACGAGTTCTACCCTGAGGTTTTTGCGTTCGCTGGCACGCCTTTCGAAATCAACCGCATCATGGCGATTCGCCTGCTTGTTGCTTCGATCCTGATCGTCCTCTTCTGGTTGGCCTCCGGCCGCTTCAAGACGGCATACAAGACCCAGAACTTTGTGCCAACCCGTTTTCAGTTGCTCGGCGAGATGTCGCTCAACTTCGTTCGCAAGAGCATCGCCCACGAGCAGCTCGGTGAGAAAGACGGCGACCGCTTCTTGCCACTGCTGACCACGATCTTCTTTTTGGTCGTCGGAATGAACATCACCGGCATCATCCCTGGTTTGAACATCGCGGGAACCTCGGTTATCGGCCTGCCCCTGCTTCTTGCTGGTGCCGCGTATGTGACCTTCATCTACGCCGGTATTCGCAAGCACGGCCTGGGCTTCTTCAAGTCCTCGCTGTTTCCTTCGGGCGTTCCACCGGTTTTCTACATCCTGGTGACCCCAATCGAGTTGCTGTCGACCTTCATTCTTCGCCCGGTCACCCTGGCTCTTCGTTTGATGATGAACATGATCGCCGGCCACTTGCTGCTCGTGCTCTGCTTCTCGGCTACTCAGGCCTTCATCTTCAGCGGCACCGGCTTCTGGAAGGTCATGGGTGCCGGCACCTTCGCCTTCGGCTTCGTATTCACCCTGTTCGAAATCCTCGTGGCTTTCTTGCAGGCCTATGTCTTCACTCTTCTGACCACTGTCTACATTCAGTTGGCACTGGCGGATGAGCACTAAGGGCCCGGCGACCGCCTGGTTCTAAACACGGAAGGAAACAAAATGATCACTGCAGCACTAAGCGGCAACCTCGCTGTTATCGGTTACGGCCTCGCAGCCGTTGGTCCTGGCATCGGTGTAGGTCTCGTAGTTTCGAAGACCATCGAGTCGATTGCCCGTCAGCCAGAGCTAGCCGCTCGCCTCCAGGTCACCATGTGGCTTGGTATCGCATTCACCGAAGCCCTTGCGCTTATCGGTCTTGCAACCCCATTCATCTTCGCTTAGTCGGTCAGGAAACCTAGACCATGATTTCAAGGACTCACTTGGTAGCTGAGGCTGCAACGCATAACCCGTTGCTGCCCGCAACTGCCGACCTCGTCTGGTCTTCGGTCGTTTTCGTCATCCTGCTCGCCTTCTTCTGGTTCCGCGTTCTGCCGAACTTCAAGAAGACCCTCGACGCTCGCACCGAAGCAATCGAAGGCCGCCTCGAGGCAGCCGAGAAGGCTCAGGCAGAGGCTGCGGCCAAGACCGCAAACGTCGAAGAGCAGCAGAAGAGCGCTGCCGTAGAAGCGGCCAAGATTCGTGAAGAGGCACGCGCCGAAGGCGCAGCCATTCTCGCCGAACTCAAGGCCCAGGCTGTTGTCGAGCAGGAGCGCATCGCCGCGAATGCCAAGGCACAGATCGAAGCAGAGCGTCAGGCAGCAGTGCAGAGCCTTCGTGCAGAAGTTGGCAACCTTGCCATCGAACTCGCATCCAAGGTCGTCGGCGCCAGCCTGCAGAACGACAAGACCGCTACCGGCGTTGTCGACTCGTTCTTGAGCGAGCTCGAAAAGGCCGAAAAGGCAGGCAAGTAGCACATGGCAAGCTCGACCAGGCAGTCACTAGCCGCAGCGACCAAGGCCCTCGACGGCCTGCTCGCCAAGGCAGATCTTCAGTTCGCTCAGGAGCTGTTCGGCGTTGCCGGCGCTCTGGCAGGCTCCCCGCAGTTGCGCGGAGCCCTCTCGGACCCTTCCGCCGAGAGCAAGTCGAAGGCCGGTGCCATTCAGGCCGTCTTTGGCAAGGCCGTTAGCAAGCAGACCGTTGACCTTGTGACCACCCTGGCCGAGTCGCGCTGGTCGAAGCCAGGCGACCTAGTCGTCGCTTTCGAGCAGCTCGCCGTGTTTGCCGCCTCCGCTATCGCAACCAAGGCCGGTCGCATCGACCAGCTTGAGAGCGACCTCTTCGAGTTCAGCCAGACCGTGGCTAGCGACCAGGACCTCCAGTTGGCCCTGAGCTCGCGCACCGCAACGGCTGAGGCCAAAGAGAAGCTCGTCAGCGCCTTGGTTGGCGGCAAGGTGAGCGAAGAGAGCGCGCTTCTGATTCGTCAGGCAGCTCTCGCCTCTGGCAAGCGCCGTTTCGCCCAGATCCTGGGTCAGTTCGCCAAGTTGGTTTCGGCCTACTCGGAGCGACTGGTCGCCCAGGTGACCGTGGCAACCCCGCTCAGCGCAGACCAGGCCAAGCGCCTGGCTTCGGCGCTCACCGCGACCTACGGTCACGGCGTCAAGGTAAACGTCGAGGTCGATCCGGCCGTCCTCGGTGGAGTTCGAGTTCAAATCGCTGGAGAAGTTTTGGACGGCACCATTGCGAGCCGTCTCAATGAGGCAAGACTGCAACTGGCCTAGCCAGACAGACCAATCGGGGTTCGCCCCAGAAGTAGAGGAACGAGATGGCAGATATCAAGATCAGCCCTAACGAGATCCGCGACGCGCTCAAGGACTTCGTGTCGTCATTCGAGCCTGCTCAGGCTTCGCGCGACGAGGTCGGCCACGTCATCGACGCCGGTGACGGCATCGCTCACGTCGAAGGCCTGCCAAGCGCAATGGCCAACGAGCTGCTTCGCTTTGCCGATGGCACTCTTGGTCTAGCACTAAACCTCGACGAGCGCGAGATCGGTGTTGTCGTTCTCGGAAACTTCGAGGGCATCGTTGAGGGCATGGAGGTGTACCGCACCGGCGAGGTTCTCTCGGCACCTGTCGGCGACGCCTACCTCGGCCGCGTCGTTGACCCACTGGGCAACCCAATCGATGGTCTCGGCGAGATCAAGGCAGAGGGTCGTCGTGCTCTCGAGCTTCAGGCTCCTGGCGTTATGGACCGCAAGTCGGTTCACGAGCCACTTCAGACTGGTATCAAGGCAATCGACGCCATGATTCCAATCGGTCGTGGTCAGCGTCAGCTCATCATCGGTGACCGTCAGACCGGTAAGACCGCAATCGCCATCGACGCGATCATCAACCAGAAGCAGAACTGGGAGTCGGGTGACGTAAACAAGCAGGTTCGCTGCATTTACGTTGCTATCGGCCAGAAGGGTTCGACCATCGCTTCGGTCAAGGCTTCGCTCGAGGCAGCCGGCGCAATGGAGTACACCACCATCGTTGCCTCGCCAGCTTCTGACCCAGCGGGCTTCAAGTACCTTGCCCCTTACACCGGTTCGGCCATCGGTCAGCACTGGATGTACGGCGGCAAGCACGTCCTCATCATTTTCGATGACCTCTCGAAGCAGGCAGAGGCATACCGTGCCGTTTCGCTGCTCCTTCGTCGTCCACCAGGCCGCGAGGCTTACCCAGGTGACGTGTTCTACCTGCACTCGCGTCTGCTCGAGCGTTGTGCCAAGCTCTCTGACGCCATGGGCGCTGGTTCGATGACCGGTCTGCCAGTCATCGAGACCAAGGCAAACGACGTCTCGGCTTACATCCCGACCAACGTGATTTCGATCACCGACGGCCAGATCTTCCTCCAGTCCGACCTCTTCAACGCCAACCAGCGTCCTGCTATCGACGTAGGTATCTCGGTTTCGCGTGTTGGTGGTGCGGCTCAGGTCAAGGGCATCAAGAAGGTCTCGGGAACCCTGAAGCTCGAACTCGCTCAGTACCGCTCGCTCGAGGCGTTCGCAATGTTCGCAAGTGACCTGGATGCGGCTTCGCGCCAGCAGCTTGCTCGCGGTGCCCGCCTCATGGAGCTGCTCAAGCAGCCTCAGTACTCGCCGTACCCCGTTGAGGAGCAGACCGTTTCGATCTGGGCCGGTACCACCGGCAAGCTAGACGAGGTTCCGGTCGAAGACGTTCTGCGCTTCGAGTCTGAGCTTCTCGACTACCTGCGTCGCAACAGCAAGGTTCTGACCACGATTCGTGAGACCGGCAACCTCGCCGACGACACCGTCACCGCACTCGAGGGCGACCTAGCCAAGTTCAAGCGCGGCTTCCAGACCAAGGCCGGCGCACCGCTTGCCTCGGCCGCAGCAGCCGCACCTTTGGCTGCCGACGAGGTCAACCAAGAGCAAATCGTCAAGCAGAAGCGCAAGTAGTCACGACGCAAGTCAACGACCACTGAGAACTTAGGAGAGACATGGGAGCGCAACTTCGGGTCTATAGGCAGAAAATCAAGTCTGCCCAGACGACCAAGAAGATCACTCGCGCCATGGAGTTGATCTCGGCTTCGCGCATCTACAAGGCACAGCAGCGCGTTGCGGCATCGACCCCATACTCGCGTGCGGTCACCCGCGCCGTCTCGGCCTTGGCAACCTACTCGAACATTCAGCACCCGCTGACCACCGAAAAAGACGAGGTAAAGCGCGCGCTAGTCGTGATCT
>JBEGJS010000067.1:0-15655 GCA_041184485.1 Actinomycetota bacterium
GACGAGCAGAACGACAACCTCACGAACTACGAGATGCCCGGTCGCCTGGCCACCGTGCAGCCGCTGTCTGAGATCAACTTCTAAGGTTTTAGCGAAGAAAATGGCCCGCCGAATTCGGCGGGCCATTTTGCATCCTTGTTAGTTATTTGCAGGCCTTGGCGACGGCCTTGCCCTTAACCACATTTACGCAGGCATGGCCTGCGACGTGCAAGGGCTTGCTCGACGATGCATACAACTTGTATGCCCAACTTAGGGTCACTCTAAAAGAGGATCCCGAAGCGGTGCCCTTGACGTGCTGAGCCGTGGCGGTTGCCTTCAGTGACTTGGCCGTGATCTTGCGGTGAGACTTATTTGACGCGCTGTTTGCCGCCGAGGCTATGAGGCTCGCCTGCCGAAGCGCCTGGGTGTTTGCCGAAAGGGCGGCAGCGGTGCGTTCGAGCGCTATAGCCGAAACTGCGTGGTCTGTGGCCACCGGCACAGTCACCTTTGCCGTGGACACGAAGTCGTAGGTGAGAACTGCGTCAAAGCCCATTCCGGTTTGGGCGATGCTCACCAGCTCTTTGACCAATGATTTGTCTTTGTTTGCAACGGTGTAGTTGATCGAGTACTGCATCTGCTGTTCGTTGTCTTCGGGATTGACGATTTCGCCAACCAGCGTGTACTTCGTGGTGGTGCTTGCTGGGGTTGATGTGATCGGCCTGAATCGAGCGCCGAGCGTGAAAAGTTGTGACACGACTCCCGATGGGGTCAAAGCCGACTGGGCCATTCCTGCCAAGAAAGCGCTTGGCTTGGGGTCGCTAAAGCACTGCTTTGCCCAGGGCGAGAAGTTGTATTGCTTCGCGTCGTATGCGCGAACGGCCTTGGAGTTCTTCATCTTGGCCAGCGCCGCGGCGACCTTGGTGACCTCGTCTACCGTGGCCGCTTTGTTGAGGTCAACGTAGTAGCGTCCCTTGGTGTATCCGCAGGTGCCGTATGTTGATGACTGCCCTTTGAGCAGGCCCGTAGTTGTGTAGCGAACAAGGCCGGCGGTCTTGTTGCCGAGCAGTTGCACGCTAAGTGAGCCCAGTGCTGTGCCCTTTGACGCGCTGGTGAGAACCTCACCGATCTTGATGTTGAAGTTTCGGCTGGCCTTGATGTTTGACAGGGTCTTCGCGCCAGCGTCAGAGATGGCCTGGTATTCGGCGCTGTCTTCGAGTTGAGTGAGCGTGAGCCACTCGGGTGCTGGTGCGCCAAGGGGCATCGGTTCGGCGATGTCTTCTGCCATGGCAGCCGCACTCGGCATTAAAAGCAAGGATGTTGCCGCCACGGTTGCGGCAAGTTTTGTGAAGTTCTTCAATGTTCCCCCTCGTAGGTTGCTCTAAGTCTGGCAGTAAACGGGGGCTGTTTTATGCCTGCCGACAAACTTTATGAGTTTGGGCAGAGCTGCGCTACTCGCTGGGGGCTAACGCCCAAAAGAACGGCAATGTCTCGCATGGTGAGGTCGCTTTCGCGCATCCTTGCCACCACGTCGCGAATCTCGTTTGATGCCTCTTCTTGCAGGCGAGCGGCTTCGCGCATCTTTTGCTGAGCTGCCTCGATGTCGCAAATGATGCCGGGCATCACCGCGTCGATTTTCACCAAGATGTCGCAGGTGGCCTCGTTGCGAAGCTCGGCGGCGATCTGTTTGATTTTTTCGGTTGCCTTGTCGAGGCGGCTAACCGTCATCGTGAAGTTATCGAGCTCGGGCACCTGAACGAGCCAGCCATCGTCGCGGCGCTCGGCTTGAGCTGTGATCTGCATCCGAGCCTCCTTCGCGTGGCAATATTTCGATGTCTCTATGATGGCACACTGCGGCGCTAGTCAAGTACTACTTGACTTGTTTAGTCTAGGTGTGCTTTACTAGGCAACTGTAACCGAGCAAGCGCTCGAAATCAATAGATCTTGGAGACTCATGAACATCGCAATCGTTATCGCCGCCTGGCTTTTCGCCCTGGCCAACGCCTTCGTCTTTTTCAAAGCTGGCAAATTCAAACTGACTGCCCCGATCGCAAAACTTCTTGAGGCAGGATTCGGCTGGGTCGAGAAGACTCCAGCGCCAGTCGTGCGTCTCATCGCCCTTCTCGAACTCGTCGGCGCTGCAGGGCTCATCCTCGTTCGCATCGCGCAGGACTTCTTTCGCTACGACTGGGCGCAGCCTTGGGGTGTAGCCGCCGGTGCTGGCTTGGCCCTCACCATGGTGGTCGCAGCCTGGGTGCACATCGCACGTGGCGAGTTCAAGTACACCTGGAAGAACAACGTCGCAATCTTTGCAGCCGCTGCGATTGCAACCGCTCTGTTCGCCCTTGTGAACTATTCGGCCTAGTTTCGGCTAAATCCGGCCCTGATTGCCGCCCTTGAGAGGGCAGTGGTCAGGGCTGGTGCCGTTAAGCAGATCAGAACAACCGTGGTGACAGCTCGCCCCGTGTCCCACAGAAGCCCGCCCGTGATCAGCTCGTAGTTGAAGAATCGTGTCAGGTTCTCAATCAAGGATGCGCCTGCGACGTAGCCGAGGCTCGAGCCTTCACTGGCCAGCAAGGGCCAGTTCCACATCGTCATTAACGCGCCATAAAGGTAGGCGGCTGGCACCGCATAGAGCGCCAGCAATGCGGTGTGCAGCCAGCGCGAGCGCATCCTAGGAATCAAGCCTGCGCCTGCGCCAACAATTGCGGCTGCCATCATCTGAAATGGCAGCCAGGGGCCAACTCCCGCTCCGATGAGCGCAGAGACCAACAGCGAGCCAGCGCCGAGCACAAAACCAAACGACGAGCCAAAGACGCTAGCGGCAATGATGATCAAAAAGAAGACGGTTTCGATGCCGGATACCCCCGCGCCAAGGAGCCGAATGGTTGCGTTGAGCGCCACGAGCACGGCGAGAACTGCGAGCTGCCTAGTGTCACGCGCGCCAAGGCCGTAGTCGACGAAAACTAAGGCGAGCAAAATCGGCATCATTGCGAACATCAGACTCTGGCTTAAGGTAGCCGCCGAGACGGCATCGGCGGGCCTGAACAGCGGCCAGGCGAAAGCCGCTATGGAGGTCGCTATTGCCACCGCGAGTGTCACCGCGCTGATCAGGCTTCTAGACGGTTGGGGCATCGAGGGACACCATCCTGTCTGCTACCTGGTTTAGAAACCAGAGGTCGTGACTCGCGATGACCAGCGAATGGCCCAGAGACTTCAATCGGTTGAGGGTCTCGGCGAGCTGGGTTTTGGCTCTAAAGTCGAGGCCACGAGTTGGCTCGTCGAGAAGCAGAATGTCTGCCCCGCTCGAAAGTTGAATCGCTAGGGCCAGGGCAAGTTGTTGTCCCGAAGAAAGGTCGCGAGGATGCGCCTTGCCGTCGACTTCAACGAGCCAGCGCGCGAGCATCTCGGCGGCCGGCGAGAGGCTGCTAGCTGAGCCTGAGACACGGATGTTGGCATTGGCTAACTCGGCTTCGACCGACTCAAGATAAAGAAGATCGGTGGCATTCTGTGGCACCAATCGAACCGAACCGGCAGTGGTTATTTCTCCGGACTGAAGTTTCAGTTCGCCGACAATCGCAGCCAGCAGGGTCGACTTGCCCGAGCCGTTCGCGCCGACAATGCCAATCGCGTCTGAACGTGACAACTCCAAACTGAGGCCATTGAGCACCGGCTGGTTCTTGTAGCCGGCCACGGCGCGAGAGACACTAAGCGCGTTGACCCCATCGGGTGGTCGCTGGGTGCTGCCGCGGTTGGGTTCAAGGTTGGCGTTGCCGGCCATGAGTTGGAGGTCGAAGGCCACTGACGCGCCAGACACGGGGTCGTGCAACTCGAGCGACCCGCCGCTTCTGAGTATCGCAATGGCGTCCACCTGCTCGACCAAGCGGTCGAGGTGGTGCTCGGCGATGACCACCGCGATTCCGCGATCTCGGGCAAGCGACCTCAATAGATCGATAAGCATTTGGGCTCCCGAGTCGTCTAGCTCAGAAGTTGGTTCATCGAGTAGCAAGACTCGAGGACCAGCGATTATGGCGGAGCCAATAGCGAGCCGCTGTTGTTGGCCACCCGAAAGTAGCTCTACAGGGCGACCGAGCAGCCCTTCGAGTCCCACAAGCGCGGCGGTAGCAGCAACCTTTTCACGCATCTCGACGGGGGAAACCCCTATTTGCTCGAGGGCGAATGCGAGTTCTTCTTCGACTGTCTCGGCCACGAAACCGCCCTCGGCCTGCTGATTCACAAACCCTATGAGGTTGGGCTGCCCACCAATAGACCGCTGGTTCGGTTCAACTCCGTCGACTCGTACGCCTCCGCTGAGGAATCCGCCCGAAAACCTAGGGGCCAGACCAGCCATTACGTTCAGCAGGGTCGACTTGCCGCTGCCGGTTGCGCCGCAGACCAGGGTGATCTCGCCTGCGCAACACCTGATGCTCACATCTCGAAGAATGTAATCGGCGCGCTCTTTATAGCCAAAGCTGACTCGCTCGAGTTCGATCACGCGGGCCACCAACCCGCCACACTTGATGCGGCAAGTCCAGCGCCTGCCGCCATCACGAGCCAATCGCGCCATCCGCGCCTGCTTTGATTGAGGCTCGTGCGGCGATTAGCCCTAGCCGCTGTGCGGAACACCATGGCGCTGCCAGCGAGGCCCGCGGCCAAGAATCCGATGGCCAGTGGCAGTTGCCCGCTAGCCACTAGGTAGCTCGCTGGTGCGAATAGGCACAGCGCCGACAGCAAACCAAGGCGTGCCGACTTTTGCTGCGAGTCGCTGAGTGCCGAACCGGAGCCAAAGCCGCGGGCCTGCATGTTCGCAGCCAGCGCGAGGGAGCGATCGAGCGCGTCGGCCAAAACAGGCACCAGCATGTTCGCGACTCGAGTTCGTCCAGCGCCATTGGTGCGCAAGCGCTGGGCTCTGCGCACACGCGCCGCGCTGGTCAAGAGTTGCGGGCCGATGTTCAGGGCCATGCTCAGCGCGGTGGCGACGGGATAAAGCGCAGCAGGTGTCGACCTCAATAGCGCTCGCGGATTCGAGAGCGTATTGGCCAGCCCAACCACTGCGATGACGGCAGCCAGCCTTAGGCCGAGCAGGGTGTACTGATGGAGCTGCGCCCAAGTTGTACTGCCGAGAATGTGAAGCGACTGACCAAAACCAACCTGCAGGGATATGTCACCGAGTGAAAAAGCTATCGAGCCTGGGGCAACCGAATCGACGGCCGAAATCGAGGAGCCAAACAAGACACCGAAGCCAAGTCGAATCAAAACAGCTGCCGCGGCTAGGGTCGCATAAAGCCTGATGCCATGCATTGATCTGGGGTTGCTGCGAGAAATCGCCATGAGGGCGAAAGCGGTGGCAACAGTGAAAGCGGCAAAATACAGACTTTGGGTGGCCAGCGCGGCCAGGGCCAGGCAGGTAGAAAAGACCCACCAAGTCCCCGGATGCAACCTCGGCAACCGTTTCACTCGGCACCGCAGTCAATCACCGATGGGGTTTCGGCTGGCGGGGTGGTGGCAGGGTCACCTGGCGAGATGAAACGCCAACCCTCAACCGAACCGCAAGTCGGTCGCCTAAAACCGGCACCTGCGCCACTGAAAACCCATTTTTGGCCCGAACCGGCATCCGCGTAAAAATACGCCCAGCTGCCATTGGTTGGCGATGGTGTGTCTTCGCACTTTTCTTTGGCGGGGGATGGCTGCCCATCGATGCGACAGACGAAACCGGATGGATACAAACTAGTTCCGCTGATTTCAAATCCGGTTCCTTGAAGCACCTGCCAACCTGTGCTCTTATCTGCCGCGAGCACACAACGCTCTGCGAGCGGCTGCTCTTGGCGTAGTCGCCCAAAGTCGATGACAACTGAGACACCTGCGCCGTTCGAGCACTGCCCCGACTTCGAAGAACCTGATGGCTGTGCGACGTGGTTGTCGTCGCCTGTGTTTCTTGAACCGATGAAGGCCCCGGCGGCGACGAGGGCGATCAGCCCCAGCAGCACGAATCTAAGCCCATGCCGACCCATTAGTGGTTGAGTCCGGCCAGGTTCAGATATGAGAGCCCGCGCAGGGCGACGTAAGACTGTGCCGTGGCGTAGGTGTCGCCAGCGCCGTTCGACCATGCGCTGCGCAGGCCGCCATCCGGGGCAATTTTGCTAGCCAGCCAGGCGCTTATGGCAGAGATGGGTTGCCGAACAGCCCGCAAGCCCATCGCAGCGTAGGCCGTGCCGTTGGTGTCAAAGTCACCCCACGCCTCCCAGTGATTTCCGGCGATCTGGGTCTGCTTCAAATATTTGATGGCGGCTCTAATCGCCGAGTACTTGGTGGCCTCCTGTGACTTCGAACAGGTGCCCGATGTTGCGCCGAGCGCTTGAAGGGCTATTCCGGTCGAGTCAGTCTGAGACTCGCTAGTCGAGTTAGTCGTGTCGTAGCCCCAGCCTCCGTCTTGGCGCGGCAGGCGTGCAAGAGCGGTTGAGACCCTACATGCTGCCGAAAGATCGCCGTTCGATGCCAACCCAAGAGTCAGCCAGGAGTAGTCGAAGGCGTTGCCATCTGCGTTCCGCAAGGCGCCATCCGGGTTGATCTCGGTCTTGGCAAGTCCAAGAATGCCCAAGCGGTTTTGGTTATTGCCCGCCTTGAATACTGCTGCGGCAAACAAATACTTTCCCGCTGCGCCGAGCTTTAGGTCGCCATTTGTGTCGAAAAGGTAGCCATGCCGGTTCTGCGAAGTTCCGATGTTTGTATTGTCGAGGATGGTCGTCTTGATGGCGGCAGACTGACGCGCCGATGACATGCCACCACCGAGTCGCTGCAACATGGCCTCGAGCGTGAAACCGAAGTCTGGTTTGCCGGGCGTGAAACCTTCGACGTATTTTCCGCTGACAAACATGCCATTCAAAAAAGCCAACGTCTTGGGGTAGCTCGACGCGGCGGCGTGCGAAGGGCCGGCAGTCGAGCCGAGCACCAGAGTCAAGGTGACGCCGATTGTTGTGAGGCGCGTCTTTCGCTTGCTCGCTGGGCGATTCATCTAGGCCTTTCGCTCCGTTGCGGGGGAGCGAGGGCGACTGAGTGTGCGACGATGTCGCACTCAGGCGACTCGAACCCGCAAACCGCGACGGATTAGTTGTGAGTCTCGCTGGGCCACAGGCAATCCGACTTGTGACTTTTTGTCATTTACGGTTGCGCGACAGCGCCGGATTCACACCGGCTTTCCCTGAAGCAAAGCGATGAACCGAGTGCCGGTTCGGTTTCAAGTTTAGGCCTGCCGGGTTAGGCACCAACGGCTCTGACGGCGATTGCAGCTGCCATCAAGATCATCGCGACTCCACCAACCAATCCAAGGATGGCGCGAGCGCGCACTCCCGTGATTCGTCGAAGCGACCCTCCACCTGCCGCCAGTGTCTGCTGCCACACGAGCGAGCCAAGAAAGACGCCGCCTGCAAAAACAAGACCGGCGCTGGATTGTGCCGCCTGCCCAGCGTCGGTTGCGTAGGCGCTCACGGTGGGTGCAATAGCCAAGAAATAGAGAGCGGTTGGTGGATTCACAATTGTTGCCAAGACAAATTTGCCAAAGGTCTTGCCGGCTGAACCTGTTGGCACTTCGCGAACTTCGGTGGAATTCTTTGCGCGAAGAAGTTTCACGTTTCTCAGCAACAATTGGCCAGCGAGGGCCAGAAGTATTAATGCCCCCGCCATACCCAACTGCAATCTCCAGGCCGCGAGGATGCCGGCAATTGCCGACCCCAACCAATAAACGGCCACCGCGTATAACCCGTCAACCGAGGCCATTCCTAGTGCGCCGAGCGCGCCATGGCGCCATCCGCGTTCAATCGAAGTGGAGACCAAAAGAATCGCCATGGGCCCAACGGGTAGTGCCAGGGCAATGCCCGCCGCGAGGCCAAAAGTAAAAAGTTCGGTCATATCAAAAACTCTAGTTGTGACACGAAATGTAAAAATTCGGTTTCGACTTGCAAAACATTGCGTGTTAAGGGGTAGGTTTGGTATCACCCAAGGCGATGCAGCTGATCGGGCGACGACAGAGATGTCGTTGTGCGCTTGTTGTGTCGCTGAGACATAAACAAGGAGATAAATATGAAGGCAAAGCGCACCCTCCGTGCGGTTGCTGTGATTGCCGCGGGTCTGCTGTCGACTTCAACTGCAGTGTCCGTCGCAACCAGCGCTAGTGCTGCCGCTCGTTCAACCGTTATCGTCAACGAAACCTCGGCGATGACCTCGTTGAACTCTGGCACACCAGACACCAACCTCGTCACCAACAGCGACATCGGTTACCTAACCGGTGCCGGCTTCTGGTATTACGACAACAAGCCAAACTTGATTCGCAACACCACCTTCGGAACCTACAAGATCACGAAGAACGTTGCCAATGACTTCCAGGTCACCTACACCGTCAACAAGGGCCTCGTCTGGTCAGACGGCACCCCAATCACCGGTGTTGACCTACTGCTCAGCCACATTCTTGGCAGCAGCGACTACTCGAAGAAGGCTGGCCTCGGCGACCCTAACGATGGAGCTGCCTTCAACTCGGGCGGCTACGGCAGCCCATACGACAGCCACATCAAGTCGGTTGACCTGAGCAACGACAAGTACTCGGTTACCCTGAAGTACGACTCGTTCCAGCCAGACTGGGCCATCTTCGGCCCTGGCCCAGCTCCAGTGCACGCACTTGAGCTGATGGTTGACGGCAAGACCAAGCTTCAGCCGCTTGCTACCAACCTTGCGGCCAAGGCTCAGTTCTTGAACGACTTCGTCACCGGTTTGAATGGCCCAAGCACTCGCCTGAAGAAGATGGGTGAGATTTGGTCGAATGACTACAACATTCAGACCATCGACTCGAAGACCAACCCGCTGCTGCTCATCAGCAACGGTGGCTTCATCGTGCAGAGCGCTGTAGCGAACACCTCGGTTACGCTGGTTCGCAACCCTAAGTACAACTCGGGTCCAAAGCTCTTCAGCGCTAACCCAATCAACAAGGTGATCTTCAGCTTTGTTACCGACGGTTCGCCAGCAGCCCAGGCTCTCGGCAACGGTGAGATCGACGTTTACGACGGTCAGCCTGATACCGCAACCTTCCAGCAGCTCAAGGGTCTTCAGGGCGTGACTGTTTCGACAGACACCACCATGACCTACGAGCACATCGACCTCCGCGTTGGCAACAGCGCTCAGTCGGTAGACCCTAACGAGGCTCCCTACGATGGTCCGTTCAAGGGCAACGGCCAGAAGGCTCGCGACCTGCGCAAGGCATTCTTGCTTGCGGTTCCTCGCCAGGCAATCGTGAACAAGTTCGTTGCTCAGGCATACGACCCAGCCAACCAAGAAGACGCTACCGTCATGAACTCGCACTTCTTGCTGCCAGGTCAGGCCGGCTACAAGTCGGTCACCGCTGCTAACGGCTCGTTCACTTACACCAACGGCACCCAGGCAAAGCGAACCGCTCAGGCGCTCGCACTTGTCAAGAAGTGGTACCCAGACGCACACGCCGGATCGAAGTCGGTTCCAATCAAGATGCTCTTCAAGAACAACTCGCGCCGCATTGGCGAGAACCTCTTGATCGGCAACGAGGCTGCTAAGGCCGGTTTCGATGTCTCGAACGTCGGAAACGCCTCTTGGTCGAAGAAGCTTGACGACCCTAGCTACGACGTAGCTATGTTCGCTTGGGCTCCGTCGGCCGTTAGCCAGACCGGTTCGAACGCCAACGTTCAGAGCGACGGCAGCAACAACCACTACGGCTGGAACGACCCAGACGTAGACGACGCCACCCACGCACTCGAGGGTCTGCTAAGCCCAGCTCAGGTCACTGCACAGTACCTGAAGGCTGACAAGCAGGTCATCGGAAACGCGTGGAGCCTCCCGCTCTACCAGTGGCCACAGGTCTCGGCTTACTCGAGCGACCTAAAGGGCATCAAGCCAAGCCCACTGGTTCCAAACCTGCTTTGGAACTACTGGGAGTGGCACTTCTAAAAACTGCTAGTTAGTTTTTAGGACACAAGTACCAGGTTGGGGGCACTCGGAAACGGGTGCCCCCAACTTGAGTGCTGTGACCAGTTTCACAATCTAGAAAAAGGATGACGTTGTTCTCATACATTGCCCGCCGAATCGGCACAGCCCTCTTGATCTTGTTCGGCAGCTCTTTCATCGTCTACAACCTTGAAGCTCTCTCGGGCGACCCAATCGCAGAGCTTCGCACCAGCACCGCCCGCAACCGCGACTTTCTGATCGCTTATTACACTCGCCAGCTCGAACTCGATGTTCCGCCACCGCTGCGCTACTTTCACTGGCTGCAGGGAATCGGCGGCATCTTCACTGGCCACCCGAACTTTGGCAAGGCTCGCGACGGTCTCTCGGTTTACAGTGAGATCGCCCAGGCGATTCCAGTCACCGTGCGCCTCGTTCTAGGGGCCACCATCCTCGCCATTCTGCTGGGAATCACCGTCGGTGTCATCACCGCCATTCGCCAGTACAGCCGCCTCGACTACTCGATGACTTTCATCTCGTTCCTTATGTTCTCGCTGCCAATCTTCTGGGTAGCCGTTCTGCTCAAGCAGTACATGGCAATCGAGTTCAACAACTTCTTAGCTTCTGGGCAAATAGGCCTCGAATGGCTCCTGATAACCTCGGCGGTGGTCGGTGTCATTGTCGCCGGCCTTGTGTCTGGTGATCGCCGCCGCGTGCTGACAGTATTCACCGGTTCATTTGTGGCAACCGCTCTGATGCTGCTGGTCGTGAACTGGACCAACTGGATTCTCAACCCTGGCATGGGCATCTTTGGTGTTGGCCTAGTGGTGGCCGGAATCGGTGTTGGAATTTCTTCGATCGTGGTCGGTTTCGAAAACAAGCGCGTGCTCTGGGCAACCTTGGCTGTTGTTGCGGCTACCGTTCTCGGCTATTTTCCGATCAACGCCATCTGGAACCAGGGCGATATGAACGCCCTCAACTTGCTGTTGCCGGTGGTTGTCTTGAGTGCCGTCGCCGTCGCAGCGGTCTTCGTGTTTACGAAGGTAGACCGCGGTCCGGCAATTCGAGTCACAGTCATCACCGCCATCTTCGCCTCGCTGTTCTTGATCATCGACAAGCTGTTCCAAACCTGGTCGATCTACATCAACACCGATGGCATCAACATGAGGCCAATTCCGACATTCGGCGAGATTAACGTGCGCCTGAGCACCGACAACTTCTGGATCCTTCTAGAAGACGGACTCCTGCACGTGGTTTTGCCGACCGTTGCGCTGACGCTGATCTCATTTGCCGGCTACGTGCGCTACTCGCGCGCCAGCCTGCTCGAGGTCATGAACATGGACTACATTCGCACCGCGCGGGCCAAGGGTCTCAGTGAGAGAACCGTCATCGTTCGTCACGCTCTGCGCAATGCAATGATTCCGCTCACCACCCTGATGGCCTTCGACTTTGCCGGCATCCTGGGTGGGGCAATCATCACCGAGTCGGTCTTTGGCTGGCACGGAATGGGAACCCTGTTTAGGAACGCAATTTCGTCGCAAGATCTGAACCTACTCATGGGTGTCTTTGCGATTACATCATTCCTCGCCGTTATGGCGAACCTGGTAGCCGACCTCATGTACTCGGCTCTTGATCCACGAATCCGAGTGAGATAACAAATGGCTAAAAACAACAAAAACCTCAATGAGGTCGAAGCTGCAGACGAAGAGCGCGACCTAACCGCCAAAGAGACCGTTGGTCTAAGCCAGGGTCAGCTGATTCGCAAGCGATTCTTTAATCACAAGCCGGCTGTCTTCTCGATGTTTTTTCTCGTGTTCATCACGCTGTTCGTTTACTCGGCTTCTGGCATCCACCTGAACTGGGGTGAGACTCCCATCACGGTTCAGGGATGGTGGCCTTACACAATCACCGACATTCCCGAGACAGTTTTCTGTGAGGGTTCGGTTGGATGTCCCACCTGGGACCACCCTTTCGGCCAAGACCCGCTAGGGCGAGACTATTTTGCGCTCGTTATGCGAGGCGCCGAGCAGTCGATCGTCGTGATGTTGATCATCGGTTTCTTCGGTGGCCTAATCGGAACCGTGGTCGGAGCCATCTCGGGTTACTTCCGCGGCTGGGTTGACGCCGTCTTGATGCGTTTCACCGACTTCATCATCACCATCCCATCGATCATCATCGGTGCGGTTATCGGTTTTCGCGTTGGAAACCTCGGTGTGGTTCCACTTGCCGTCTATCTCGGTCTGTTCAGCTGGACGGGTCTCTCGCGCCTGGTGCGCGGCGAATTCTTGTCGCTGCGCGAGCGAGAGTTCGTCGATGCCGCTCGCGTGGCTGGAGCCTCTAACCGCCGCATCATCTTCAAGCACATCTTGCCTAACGCGATGGGTGTCATCATCGTCTCGGTCACCCTCATGCTGTCTGGTGCGATTCTCCTCGAGACCGGCCTTAGCTACATTGGCTTCGGCGTTCAGGCTCCCGACGTTTCGCTTGGTTCGCTGATCAGTGAGTACCAAGACTCCTTCACCGTGAGCCCGTGGCTCTTCTACTGGCCTGGAGTTCTAATCATTTTGGTTGCACTGAGTGTGAACTTCATCGGCGATGGACTGCGCGACGCGTTTGACCCTCGCCAGCGTCGACAGATTTCGCGCAAGGAGCTCTTGAAGGCCACCTTCAAGAAGCCCGCAGACCCGAGTCAGAACTAAGAGACTGGACAAAACGACATGACTTCAACACGCGAGGCAATCCTCGAGGTAGAAAACTACAACGTCGAGTTCTGGGTCGATGGCGTCTGGTATCCGGCCGCAATCGACATGAACTTCTCGGTGAAGGCCGGTCAGGTCTTGGCCATTGTTGGCGAGTCTGGCTCTGGCAAGTCATCCTCTTCGATGGGTCTGATGAGCCTTCTTGCAACTAACGCGCGAACCAGCGGATCGGTGCGCGTCAAGGGTGTAGAGATGCTTGGCACTAGCAAGGCAAACCTGCGCAAATACCGCGGCAAAGAGGTCGCGTACATTTTTCAGGAGCCGATGACCGCTCTGAACCCGGTTTACACAATCGGTTTTCAGATCATCGAGACCATTCGCAACCACTTCAACCTGGGGCCAACTGAGGCTCGCCAACGCGCAATCGAGTTGCTGACCCTCGTTGAGTTGCCGAACCCTGAGACTTCGGTGGACAAGTTTCCGCACCAACTCTCGGGTGGACAACGTCAGCGTGCGATGATCGCGCAGGCTCTTGCCTGTGACCCAGCATTGCTGATTGCCGATGAACCAACGACAGCCTTGGATGTAACGGTTCAGGCCGAAATCATCGAGCTGATGCGCAACCTAAAAGACAAGCTCAACTCTGCGGTCTTGCTGATTACTCACGACATGGGAGTGGTTGCCGACCTAGCCGACGACATCCTCGTTATGAAGGATGGCTTCACCGTCGAGACCGGCAGCGCCGATCAGATCTTCAATCGCCCGCAGCACCCATACACGCAGCAATTGCTCGCCGCCGTGCCAAAGCTGGGCTTCGCACAGACTCGACCTTCGGTTCACCTCGACAACGCGCAGCCGGTTCTCGAGATCGAGAACCTGGTTATCGAGTACCCGAAGCGTGGCCGCATTCCGGCCTTCACCGCAGTTAAAGAACTGTCACTAACGATCTTCCCCGGCGAGATTGTAGGTCTCGTTGGTGAGTCGGGCTCTGGCAAGACCACTGTTGGCCGTGCTGCCATCGGCCTGCTTCCGGTCAAGAGCGGATCGATCAAGATCAACGGGCAAGAAATTGCCGGCGCAACCCAAAAGGACCTAGCTGGCATTCGCAGAGCGACCGGCATCGTGTTTCAGGACCCGGCCTCGTCGCTGAACCCGCGCCTGCCGATCGGTGAGAGCATCGGCGAGCCAATTCTTTTGGCCGGAGTCGCAAGCGGTGCCGAACTGCACTCGAAGGTTGAAGATCTTCTCGAGCAGGTCGAGCTTCCTCGCTCATATCGCAACCGTTTTCCGCACGAGCTCTCGGGTGGTCAGCGTCAGCGCGTTGGTATCGCCCGCGCCTTGGCACTCACGCCAGACCTTTTGATCGCGGATGAGCCGACCAGCGCGCTCGACGTTTCGGTGCAGGCGAGATTCCTCGATCTGCTGCTCGAACTTCAGGCCGACCTAAAGTTTGCCTGCTTGTTCATCAGCCATGACCTCGCAGTCGTCGACATTTTGGCGCACCGCATCGCGGTTATGCAGAACGGTGAGCTGGTCGAGGCCGGACTTCGCGACCAAATCTTGAAGAACCCACAGGATCCATACACTCAGCGACTCATCGCCGCGGTGCCGGTTCCTGACCCAGCCGTGCAGCGCGCTCGTCGCGAGGCGCGCCTGGGCAGAGGCTAGGCGCAAGGCCGATAAGCAACTAGACTGGAGGGGGCGCAAGGATCGCGCCCTTTCCCATGTTCTAGGCTCATCGCGTTTTTGCGCGCCTGCCCCAAATCAAGGATTTTAAATGACTCTGTCAATCAGAGAAGACCTACGTAACGTCGCAATTGTTGCTCACGTTGACCACGGCAAGACCACCCTCGTCGATGCGATGCTCCGCCAGACCGGTTCGTTCGGTGAACACTCAAACGTGGGCGAGCGAGTCATGGACTCGGGCGACCTCGAACGCGAAAAGGGCATCACGATTCTCGCGAAGAACACCGCAATTGCCTACAAGGGATCATCGGCCAACGGCGAAACCATCACCATCAACGTGATTGACACGCCTGGCCACGCCGACTTCGGTGGCGAGGTCGAGCGCGGTCTTTCGATGGTTGACGGTGTCGTTCTGCTTGTTGACGCATCCGAGGGTCCGCTGCCGCAGACTCGCTTCGTGCTGCGCAAGGCCCTTCAGGCCAAGCTTCCGGTCATCCTATTAGTCAACAAGACCGACCGCCCAGACGCTCGCATCGACGAGGTCGTCGAAGAGACTCACGACCTGTTGCTCGGTTTGGCCAGCGACCTGCACGATGAGGTTCCAGACCTCGACATCGACTCGATTCTCGACCTGCCTGTCATTTATGCATCGGGTCGCGCCGGTCGCGCAAGCCTCAACAAGCCTGCCGACGGCACCCTGCCAGACAACGAAGACCTCGAGCCGCTGTTCGCCGCGATCCTCAAGCACATTCCGGCCCCAACCTACGACGCAACCGCGCCGCTTCAGGCTCACGTCACCAACCTCGACGCTTCACCGTTCCTCGGTCGTCTCGCCCTGCTGCGCATCTTCAACGGCACCATCAAGAAGGGACAGCAGGTTGCTTGGGTTCGCCAGGATGGCACCGTGCAGAACGTCAAGTTGACCGAGCTGCTCATCACCAAGGCGCTCGACCGCTTTCCGACCGAGCAGGCAGGCCCCGGCGACATCGTTGCCGTAGCCGGTATCGAAAACATCACCATCGGTGAGACCCTGGCCGACCCGAACGATGTTCGTCCGCTGCCTATGATCACCGTGGATGACCCAGCAATCTCGATGACGATCGGAATCAACACTTCGCCGCTCGCCGGCCGAGTCAAGGGAGCCAAGGTCACCGCTCGTCTCGTCAAGGACCGCCTTGACCGCGAGCTCATCGGTAACGTGTCGATCAAGGTTCTACCAACCGAGCGCCCAGACGCCTGGGAAGTACAGGGTCGTGGCGAGCTGGCGTTGGCCATCCTGGTAGAGCAGATGCGCCGCGAGGGCTACGAGCTCACCGTGGGCAAGCCGCAGGTGGTTA
>JBEGJS010000068.1:0-3794 GCA_041184485.1 Actinomycetota bacterium
CTTTTCAAGGATGAAGTTCGCGCGATTGGCGCTGAGCTTGGGCTGCCGCACGAGATCGTGCAGCGCCAGCCGTTCCCGGGCCCCGGTCTTGGCATCCGTATCGTCGGCGAGGTCACCAAAGACCGACTCGACCTACTTCGCAAGGCAGACGCGATCGTTCGCGCCGAGCTCAGCGCGGCCGGCCTTGACGGCGAGATCTGGCAGTGCCCGGTCGTGCTGCTGGCCGACGTGCGCTCGGTGGGCGTTCAGGGCGACGGCCGTTCTTACGGCCACCCGATCGTGTTGCGCCCGGTTTCATCCGAGGATGCAATGACCGCCGACTGGACCCGCCTGCCTTACGACCTGCTGGCCAAGATTTCGAACCGCATCACAAACGAGGTCGAGGGCGTCAACCGCGTTGTGCTCGACGTCACCTCGAAGCCGCCAGGCACCATCGAGTGGGAGTAGCCTCGCGCTGATGTTGGTTTTTGGTCACCGCGGTGCCTGCGGGTATCGACCCGAGAACACTCTCGAGTCGTTTGAGCTGGCTTTTCAGCAGGGTGCCGACGCCATCGAGTGCGATATCGTGCCAACCGCCGACGGCGAGTTGGTGCTGCGGCACGAGAACGACTTGGCCGACACCACCGATGTGGCCGACCGCGTCGAGTTTCGCAGCAAGTTCAGGGCCGGCATCACCCACGGCGCGCGCGGTGAGTCTTGGTTCGTCGAAGACTTCACCCTTGCCGAGCTCAAGCGCTTGCGCGCCAAGGAGCGCCTCGCCGACATTCGCCCGGGCAGCGCCAAGTTTGACGGGCAGTTCGAGATTCCAACCGTGGATGAACTGCTCGCCGCCCCGTTTGCCGAGGGCAAGACGCTGATTCTCGAGGTCAAGCACGGAACCTATTTCAAGAGCATCGGGCACGACATCGCGGTCATCCTGGCCGGCAAGATTCGCGAGTCTGGGGTGCTCTCGCGCAACGTGAAGTTGATTTTTGAGTCGTTCAACCTCGCTGTGCTGATGGACCTCAAGCGTGAGTGCGCGGGCATGGGCGAGTTCGTCTTCTTGATCGATCGCGACCACCTCAACTCGAGGCACCACGCCGAGGTCGAGGCCCGACTCGACGATTTGGCGCTCAATGTCGACGGCATCAGCGTCGAACACGACCTCATCTTTAGGCCAGTCGACCGATCGGTTTCGAGCGCTCAATTTGGCGAGCCAAACAGCCTGGTTCGCCGCGTGCACAAGCGCGGGCTAAAGATCTTCACCTGGACGGCGCGCGTCGAAGAGGCCGAGTTTAGCGTCGAGGAGTACTACCACCACTGGGCGGAGTCGGGGGTCGATGGCGTTTTTGCCGACCAGCCAGACTTGCTGCGAAACGTTGTCGACGCGCTCGCCTAAGATAGCCAAGTTATGACCCAAGCCACCCTCGAATTTCCAGATGACCTGGATGCGCGCCTGCTCGCCGGCCTGAATCCGCAGCAGAAGCAGGCCGTTCTGCATCGTGGGCCTGCGCTGCTGATCGTGGCCGGCGCCGGGTCGGGCAAGACCTCGGTGCTGACTCGCCGAATCGCGCACTTTTTGGCGCACAGAGAGCTCTGGCCGAGCCAGATTCTTGCCATCACCTTCACCAACAAGGCCGCCGCCGAAATGCGCGAGCGAGTCAAGCACCTGATTGGCGACGAAGCCTCGGGAATGTGGATCAAAACCTTTCACTCGGCTTGCGTCGCCATCTTGCGCCGAGAGGCCGACCGCCTAGGTCACGACTCGAACTTCACCATCTATGACTCGGGTGACAGCCGCGCGATTCTCAAGCGCATCATTCGCGACCTCGGCGCCGACATCCACAAGTTGACGCCGGCCGGGGCGGCATCCGTGATCTCGAACGCCAAGAACGAGCTGGCAGACGCCGAGTCGTTCGCGCGCAACGCCGACCTGAGCGACCCGGTTCAGCGCGTGTTGGTCGAAATCTTCGAGCGCTACCAGGGCGAGCTTCGTCGAAACAATGCCTTTGACTTCGACGACCTGATCGCCGAGACCGTCTATCTGTTTAGGGCTTTTCCAGATGTCGCGGCCGCATACCAGCGCAAGTTCAGGCACATCCTGGTCGACGAGTATCAAGACACCAACCGCGCCCAGTACGCGCTGATTCGCGAGCTCACCAACCCGGTTCCGCCGCAGTTTGATACTCCAGACCCGCGCACCGGCGAGCTCACCAAGCCTGCTTCGCTCACCGTGGTGGGTGACAGCGACCAGTCGATTTATGCCTTTCGTGGCGCCGACATTCGCAACATCGCCGAGTTCGAAAAGGACTTTCCGGGTGCCAAGACGATTCTGCTCGAGCAGAACTATCGTTCGACCCAAAACATCCTCTCGGCCGCCAACGCGGTGATCTCGAACAACTTCGATCGGCCAAACAAGAACCTCTGGACAGACTCTGGCGACGGCGACAAAATCGTCGGCTTCACTGGTTTCTCGGCCCACGACGAGGCCCAGTTCATCTCGGACGAAATCGCCAAGCTGCACGGCGATGGTGTCGCATACAAAGACATCGCCGTCTTCTATCGCACCAACGCTCAGACTCGTGCTCTCGAAGAAATCTTCATCCGTGCCGCGCTGCCTTACCGGGTCGTCGGTGGCACCAAGTTCTACGAGCGCCAAGAAATCAAGGATGCGCTCGCATACCTGGTGTCGATCGCCAACGCTCGCGACGACCATGCCGTACGCCGTATCCTCAACGTGCCCAAGCGCGGCATCGGCGACGCAACCGAGTCGCAGCTCGCGGCATACGCCGAGGCCAACGGGCTCTCGGTGCGCGAGGGCCTGGCTTTCGCGTCATCGCTTGGTTTCGGCCCCAAGATCACATCCTCGCTGCGCTTCTTGGGCGAGCAGCTCGATAAGTGGCAGGCCATGATCGAGACCAGCCCGATCGACGTGATTCTGCGAGCCGTGCTCGATGAGACCGGCTATCTCGAGGCGCTGCGCAACAGCCGCGACCCTCAGGATGAGGCCCGACTCGAGAACCTCGACGAACTCCTCTCGGTTGCCAAGGAATTCCAGCGCAACAACCCAGATGGCAAACTTCAAGACTTCTTGAACGACGTTGCCCTGGTTGCTGCGGCCGACGACATCGACGACGAGTCTGGAACCGTCTCGCTGATGACCCTGCATACCGCTAAGGGCCTTGAGTTCGACAGCGTCTTCTTGACCGGCGTCGAAGAGGGGCTGATGCCGCACCGAATGTCATTCGTGGTGCCGGGCGGCATGAGCGAAGAGCGCCGACTGTTTTATGTGGGGCTGACCCGCGCCAAGAAGCGGCTGTTCCTGAGCCTCGCCTTGAGCCGCTCGCTCTACGGCGAGACCGAATCCGGTGTGCCAAGCCGCTTCTTGCAAGAGATTCCCGATGCGCTCATCGATTGGCGCGAGCGCGGGGCATCCCGCAGCGGCGCTCTGCCTCGTTTTCGCGAATCCATCGCCGACACCACCGGCTTCAGAAGTGTTGCCGACAAACCCAAGACCGTCTGGGCCGGTGCCGTCACTCAGGTTCGCAATAACGAGGGCCTGCAGTTAGCGCCCGGCGACATGGTCGAGCACAACGACTTTGGCCGCGGCAAGGTGGTTAGCGTCTCGGGCGAAGGCCCCAAGCAGACTGCCGAAATCCACTTTGGTTCGAAGGGCGTCAAGCGTTTGCTCGTGAAGGTTGCGCCAATCACCAAAATCGACGGCTAAACCCGTCGAAGCCGCCCGTCAGACGGGCAAAATCGCCGTTTCAAAGCGAGTAAACTTGACCTTGATTCCTCTCTCATTTCGACAGATT
>JBEGJS010000069.1:0-3539 GCA_041184485.1 Actinomycetota bacterium
ATCACCACGGCCGGAATGCCATAGCCTGGCGTCGAAAGCCCAAGGGGTTGAAGCAACCACTGGGCTAGGCCCGTGTTGCTCAGCACTGAGCGCCACGCGTACGCCTTGACCAGGTATGAAGCCCACAGCGGCATCAAGACCGCAATAACAAGGATGCGCTGCAGCCGAGGCGACGCGACCTTGGCCATAAAGAAGGCAATCGGCAGAGCGATCAAGACATCGACCATGGTCACCAGCAGAGCAACACCGAGGGTGCGCATGGTCACGTTGACATAGAGCGGGTCGGTGAACAGCGATGCGATGTTGTCTAGGTTGAACCCTGGCCGAATGTCACCCGTAAACGAATCAACAGAATAGAGGGCGGTGACGAACATCGCCAAGAGCGCAGCGATGTAGACAAGCCCGAGCCAAAAGACCGGAGCGGCGAGCAACAGCGCCAACCGCAACTTTGCCCTCGCATACAAAAGGGTGGAGATTCGGCGAGCGCTTGAAACACGAACCACAGGGTTTGCCTGCAACTCGCTCACGCTCGCCGAATCTCTCAAGGTTGGTTCCTAACTAGCCCTTGATCTGCTGCCAGGCTTTGGTCCACGCCTGGTAGTCGGTGCACTTCACGTCGGTGCGGCCGTCTAGACAGTTGGCGATTGGAGTGGTCCAGTACCAGATCTTGTCGGAGTAGGCCGCATCGCCGGCGTGGTAGCTGTCGCAGAATGTCTTGTCGGAGGTGTACTGACAAGCGTCCTGGGTGACAGGTGCCTCGCCGAAGTACTCGACGGCCTTGGCGTTTGCCTCTGGTCCATCGATGTAGTTCAACCACTGGTAGGCGCAGTTCGGGCTCTTGGCGCTCGAGGAGATCATCCACGAGTCAGACCAACCGGTTGCACCTTCGCTTGGCATGATTGCCTTGACCGGGGTTCCCTTGGCCATGGCGTTCACGATTACCTGCCAAGTGGTGCCTACCACGGTGTTTCCGGTCTCAAACGACTGACCAGTCTTGACGTAATCGCTCCAGTATTCACCGATGTTCTCACGCTGCTTCTTGAGCAGATCGACTGCGGCGGCTAGCTGAGTCTCATCCAGCGAATATGGGTTGGTGATGCCCAAGGTGGTGTCGTGCTTCATTAGGTAAAGCGCGGCATCGGCGATGTAGATCGGCGAGTCATAAGCGGTGACCTTGCCCTTGTAGGCCGAAGCGTTGTCAAAGACGACGTCCCACGAGGTTGGAGCCGGCTTCACCACGTCGGTGTTGTACATCAGCAGGTTAGCGCCGTAGCCATGAGGCACACCGTAAGTCTTGCCATCCGCGCTGTTCCAAGACCGGTCTTTCAAGAATGAATAGACGTTGGCGTAGTTGGGCATCAGATCGGTGTTGAGTGGCTGCACATACTTGCCCGCGATCAAGCGAAGCGTCAAGTCGCCCGAGGCTGCTACTGCGTCGTAGTCGCCTGTCTTGAAGAGGGTGAGTGCTTCATCCGAGGTGCCGTAAGACTTGAAGGTCACCTTGCATCCGGTTGTCGTTTCAAATGGAGCTACCCAGTCTTTCTCTGCATAGCCAGGCCAGCCGAGCAGAGAGACTGATTTTTCATTGTCGCCGAGCTTGGTCATCATGCCGTCAGCGTTTGATCCACCCGAGCTAGCACAGCCCGAAAGCGACACCGCGGCGGCAATGGCCAAGGCAGACAACTTCATTGCTGTCATGCGCTTCATTTCTTCTCCTTATTGGGGTTCGAGCACAACCAAATCGGTTGCACTCATCTGCAGGTGAACCGTCTGTTCACGTGCAAAGACTTTGTCTTCTGCCGTTGCTAAAACCGAAAGCTGAACGCCGTTGTCGGTTTTGACCAATAAACGTTGCGCGGCACCCAGATATGAAACCTCAAGGATGAAGGCCTGCGTGCCTCCCGTCTCAAGGATTCGAATCTTCTCTGGGCGAAGAGATGCTCGCTTCGAAACTCCGAAGAGAAGTTGAGTTTGTGCTGGCTCGAGCAGGTTGGTGGTGCCAACAAACTTGGCGACGAACTCAGATGCCGGGTTCTCGTAGAGCTCGCGAGGCGTGCCCAGCTGTTCAATGCGCCCCGCATTGAAGACCGCGACCCGGTCGCTGAGCGAAAGCGCCTCTTCTTGATCGTGGGTCACAAAGATAAAGGTGATGCCGAGTTCGCGCTGCAGCTCTTTGAGCTCGATCTGCATTTGTTCGCGAAGTTTTAGGTCCAGCGCACCAAGAGGCTCATCGAGAAGCAGAACCTTGGGCTTGACGGCTATTGCTCGGGCAAGGGCCACTCGTTGGCGCTGACCACCAGACAACTCGGATGGCTTGCGCTCACCCAGGTGTGCCAGTCGAACCGTTTCGAGTGCCTCTGCGGCCAGGTGATTGCGTTCATCCTTGTTGACACCTCGAACACGAAGGCCGTAGCCGACGTTCTCGAGAACGTTCATGTGCGGAAAAAGCGCGTAGTCCTGAAAGACGGTGTTGACGTCGCGATCGAAGGGGGCGCTAGAAGTTACATCCTGGCCAAGGAGTGAGATTGTGCCGGCCGTCGGCTGCTCGAAACCGGCGATGAGTCGAAGGACGGTGGTCTTGCCAGAGCCCGAGGGGCCCAGCATAGAGAAGAACTCTCCCGATGCGATGTCGAGGTCTAGGTTGTCAACGGCCACCGTGGTGCCGAATGTCTTCTTGAGACCACGCAAAGAGATGGCGAAATTTTCGACCAATCACAAACCTCACTGTTCGCTGTGTCTTCATCCTATGTCGATATTTGTGGTGTTTGGGCGCACGGAATACTGCGAGAATTGCCGAGGTTGCCCTCTGCATCCCGAGATTAGGATTCGTATGTTTCGCTTTGCCAAAGTAAGCCTGAACAACCGCTCGGTGGTCGCACTGATCACCATCGTGATTGCCGCATTCGGCTTTCTATCGCTGGGTTCGCTCAAGCAAGAACTGATTCCATCGTTCGCGACCCCTCAGGCCGCCATCGTCACCACCTACCCGGGTGCATCGCCAGCCGTGATCGACAAGATGGTCAGCCAACCGATCGAAAACGCCGTGCGCAAGCTCGACGGTCTGGTCACCTCGACCTCGACCTCGCAAAACAACATCTCGATCGTTCGAGTCGAGTTCGACTATGGCACCACCACCGAAAAGGTGAAGCAAGATCTCTCGTCTGCGCTGACCGGCGTGACCCTACCAACCGAGGCCAAGGCCTCCGTGCTCTCTGGCTCATTTGACTCGGTGCCGATCATCGCCCTGGCAGTTTCGGCAAACGACGGCAATAACGACGCGATTGCCCGTACTCTCAGCGACGTTGCCGTGCCACTCTTTTCTAGCGTCGCCGGAGTTCGCGATGTGACCGTCTCTGGTGTTCGCGAAAAGCGCGTCAACATCAAGCTCGACACCGCGGCCATGACCGCCAACGGTGTCACTCAGCAGTCCATCACCACGGCACTTCAGTCGAACGGCTTCATCGTGCCAGCTGGCTCGATCTCAGATAAAAACGGCGGAATCAGCGTCGAAATCGGAACCCCTGTTGAGACCCTAGACG
>JBEGJS010000070.1:0-7215 GCA_041184485.1 Actinomycetota bacterium
TGGTCGTCGGCGGAGAGGGCCTGCGATTTTGGGTCGAGAGCAGCGGATTCGAGCTGGTTACCTCGGCAGACGACAAGCCCGACGCGGTCATCCAGGGTTTCGCACCGGATGTTGCCTGGCGTGACCTAGCCGAAGCGGCCTTTGCCATTCAGGGTGGGGCCAAGTGGGTCGCCACCAATTCAGACTGGACCCTGCCGCAAGAGCGCGGGCTAGCCCCTGGCAACGGAACCCTGGTTTCGGCAGTGCACACCGCCGTTGGGCAGATGCCTCTGGTGGCCGGAAAACCCGAGCCGGCAATCTTTAACACAGCCCTGCGCGTCTTTGGGCTCGACCCAGCTTCGGATCAAGACAGGGCCAAGACGCTGTTCATTGGCGACCGCATCGACACCGACATCGTCGGCGCAAACAAGGCGGGGCTCGACAGCATCCTAGTTTTGACCGGCGTCAGCCAACGCAAGGATGCGCTCGCCGCGAAGGCGGGGGAGCGACCAACGTACATCCTCGAGAATCTGCGCGAACTACGCCAGCCCTATGCCGGGCCAAAGCAGACCAAGCGGGGATTCTCATGCCTTGGCGCCGAGGTCGAGCTGCTGGGCAATCGAGTGATCGTGACCCACGGTGACCCGGCCTCGATCGGTGCCTTGCGTGCCGCCGCCGCCGTGATCTGGGGTAGTGGCAAGGCGATTTATACGCTCGATGTCGAGCCGGCCCTGTATTTGTAGACACCTGTAGCCTTAAGTAATAAAACCAGCGAGGACCAAATGGCAGAAAACTTGAACGACACCGTCACGGCAGAGCTGGAGCGCATCCAAAACCTGCCGATCGACGAGCGCGTTGCCGCCTTTGCGGCCCTGCGCGACCTTCTAGAGGCTGCTCTGCAAGACCTCGACTCAGTCGCAAGCGACGCCTAGTTCATGCGCGTCGACGTACTTTTGGTGCAGCGCGAGCTGGCGCCATCGAGAAACCAGGCATCTGCCATGGTCACCGCCGGTCGAGTCTTTGTGAACGGCGTTTCTGCCCGAAAGGCATCCCAGGATGTCGCCGAAGACTCGGAACTCTTGGTCTTGCCGGCCGTCGACTATGTTTCGCGCGCTGGCCACAAGCTGGCTCACGCCCTTGAAGTTTTTGCCCAGATCGACGTTGTTGGTCAGAACGCGCTCGACGTTGGCGCATCGACCGGCGGCTTCACCGACGTGCTGTTGCGTGCCGGTGCGAACAACGTGGTGGCGGTTGACGTCGGTCACGACCAGATCGTTGCCGGCCTGCGAGACAACTCGCGCGTCATTGTGGTCGAGGGATTCAACGCTCGCCACCTGAGCATCGAGGCTCTGGCTCAGGTGAGCGGCCTGCGCAGCGAAATCACGGCATCCGGATTGCCTAAGCGCGGAGGACTGCTGGACTTTGGCCTGGTGGTTGCCGACCTGTCGTTCATTTCTCTCACGCTCGTGCTCAAGCAAATGCTCGACACCGCGCCAAACGCAGACTTCGTGTTGCTGATCAAGCCGCAGTTTGAGGTCGGCAAGCAGTCGCTGGCGGCATCCGGGGTGGTCACCGACCACCGTCTTCGTGCCCAGGCAATCGAGCAGGTCGTCGATTTCGCTTATGCCAACGGTGCAACGGTGCACGGTCTTGAGCGGTCTCCGATGCCGGGCACCCACGGCAACGTTGAGTACCTCCTGTGGATTAGTTCTAGACCTGGCGTTTATCGTTCAGAATGGACTCAGAGAATCGAAAGTTTGGCGAAGGAGGGCAGATGACCGAGCGCAGGCGTGTCTTAGTCGTCACGCACACTCGTCGCGAACAGGCCCTGGATGCCGCCGCCCAGGTGGTTGCGTCTCTTTCGGCAGCCGGACTCACCGCCGTTATGGCGCCAAATGAGCTGCGCGAGAACATCGCCGTGGCCGAAAACCGCGCGGATGTCTTTGCCTCAGTCGAGCAACTTGGCTTGGACTGCGCCGACACAGACCTAGAGCTGGCCATTGTTCTTGGCGGCGATGGCACGATTCTCAAGGCTGCCGAGATGGTTCGGGCAACGGCAACTCCGCTGCTAGGCATCAATCTCGGACACGTCGGCTTTCTTGCCGAGAGCGAGCGCGATGGTCTCGATGAAGCCGTTCAGCGAGTCGTCAAACGCGACTACCTGGTCAAGAACCGGCTCGCGCTAGAGGTCTCTGTCTTTGTTGGCGGAGAAAAGGTCTATGAGTCTTGGGCTTTGAACGAGGCCACCGTCGAAAAGAGCGCGCGCGAGCGCATGCTCGAGGTCGTGCTCGAGGTAGATCGCCGGCCGCTTTCGTCCTTTGGCTGCGATGGCATCATCGTTTCTACGCCAACCGGTTCGACGGCATACAACTTCTCGGCTGGGGGCCCGGTGGTCTGGCCATCGGTCGAGGCTCTGACCGTCGTGCCGCTGTCGGCCCACGCACTCTTCTCGCGTCCACTAGTAGTCAGCCCCTCGTCGCACATTGCGGTCGAGGTGCTTCAGCGCAGCGCCGGTCACGGTGTGCTTTGGTGCGACGGCCGTCGCACCTGGGAGCTTCCGCCCGGCGCGAGGGTTGAAATCGTTCGCTCAGATACCCCCGTGCGGCTTGCCCGCCTTCGTCAGGCACCATTCACCGATCGTTTGGTGAAGAAGTTTGGCCTGCCAGTCGAGGGCTGGCGCGGACCAGACGGTTTGACCAAAAACTAGGTAGCCCAGTGATCGACGAGATTTACATTCGCGACCTCGGCATCATCAGCGAGGCGAGGCTCGAGTTCGGGCCCGGGCTGACAGCGATAACGGGCGAGACCGGCGCCGGCAAGACCATGGTGCTCTCGGGGCTCGGGCTGCTGCTTGGTGCGCGCGCCGACGTCTCGGCGGTGCACGCCGGTGCCCAACAGGCGCTGGTCGAGGGTCGCTGGCAGCTGCCGCCAGGGCTAGCGAACGGCGAGGTCGGAGCGCTTGTCGCCGATGCCGGTGGCGAGATCGACGGCGGCGAACTCCTGGTGAATCGTTCGGTTAGCGCAGACCGTTCGCGCGCCGCGATTGGCGGCAGGGCGGTGAGCGTTGGTCTACTGGCCGACCTGGGCGACCGTTTGGTCGTGGTACACGGCCAGTCAGACCAATTGAGGCTCAAGTCGGCATCGGCTCAGCGCGATGCCCTCGACCAGTTCGCGGGAGATGCCATCGCAGACCTGCTAGTCAAGTACCGTGCAGCCTTCGCCGCCTGGCGTGCGGCAGCCGCAGAGCTCGCTGAGATCAGCGCTACACTGCAGCAGCGCAACCAAGAGGCCGATCGCCTCAGGTTTGCCGTCGAAGAACTGGAGCAGGCCGACCCCCAGCAAGGGGAGTACCAAGAACTCGCCGAAAAGGCCGACCGCCTGATTCACGAAGAGACGCTGCGCCAGGCCGCAAGCGCCGCACACGAGCTGATCTCATCCGATTCGAGCGATGGCGCACAGGATGCCATCACGGCGCTTGGCGTTGCCAGGCGATCGCTCGAGTCTGCCGCCGCCTACGACCCAAAGCTCGGCGAGTTTGCCGAGCAGCTGAGGCAAATTGGATTCGCCGCGAACAGTATCGCCGCCGACATCTCTGCATATCTGACCTCGCTCGAGGGAGACTCCTCGCGAGACCTCGAGGTGGTGCAAGAACGCAGGGCCCTGCTTACGTCGCTGATTCGCAAGTATGCCCAAGACTACGAACAACTGCTCAGCTACCGGGCCGATGCCCAGGCCCGACTGCTCGAACTCGATTCGAGCGAATACCGCATCGAGCTGCTGGCGTCTGCCGTGGCCGAACGCCACGAAGAGGTGAACCAGCTCGCGGCACTCATCACGACCGAACGACAAAGGGCAGCCACCGCATTGGCCGAGGCCGTGAGTCGTGAGCTGGCATCCCTGGCAATGGCCGGTGCGACACTGGTCGTCGAAGTCAAAGCAACCGAGTTGAGCCAGCACGGCGCCGATGAGGTTTCAATTCTGCTCAGCTCGTATCCCGGTGCGGAGCCGCGACCGCTCGGCAAGGGCGCCAGCGGCGGCGAGCTTTCGCGAATCATGCTCGCGCTCGAGGTTGTGCTGGCCCAGAGCGAATCCGCGCCAACGTTCATCTTCGATGAAGTCGACGCCGGAGTCGGTGGCGCCGCCGCCATCGAGGTTGGTCGCAGGCTCGCCAGACTCGCAAAGTCAGCTCAGGTGATCGTCGTCACACACCTGGCCCAGGTGGCAGCCTTTGCCAACAACCAGCTGGTGGTGAGCAAGAGCAGCGACGAGAGCTTCACGGTTAGTTCGGTGGTGCGAGTCGAGGGCGAGGCGCGCCTGACCGAGCTCGCCAGAATGCTTTCGGGCCTCGACGACTCCACTTCGGCGCGCGAGCACGCGGCCGAGCTCTTGCAGCAGGCCAGCGCCTAACCTCGGCGTCATTCGGCCGCATAACTTTTTGGCGGCACGACGGCTTTAATTCATGTCGCACCGAGTTGCCGCCGGCTCGAATGGTAGGCTGTAATTCCATGGCAGACGCTCTGGGAACCGGCAAGACACGGCACATTTTCGTCACCGGAGGCGTCGCCTCCTCACTTGGCAAGGGCCTCACGGCCGCCAGTCTAGGCAACCTTCTTACCGCCCGCGGAGTTCGCGTTGTGATGCAGAAGCTCGACCCATATCTAAACGTTGACCCAGGCACCATGAACCCGTTTCAGCACGGCGAGGTCTTCGTAACCGAGGATGGCGCCGAGACCGACCTCGACATCGGCCACTACGAGCGTTTTCTCGAGATCGACCTCGCGCAGAGCGCAAACGTCACCACCGGCCAGGTCTATTCGGAGGTAATCACCCGCGAGCGTCGCGGCGACTACCTAGGCGACACCGTTCAGGTGATCCCGCACATCACCAACGAAATCAAACGACGGATGCGCCTGCAGGCCCTAGAGTCTCCGGCGCCAGACGTCATCATCACCGAAATCGGTGGCACCGTTGGCGACATCGAGTCGCAGCCGTTCATCGAGGCTGCTCGTCAGCTGCGCCACGACGTTGGTCGCGACAACGTGTTCTTCGTGCACGTCTCGCTGGTTCCATACCTCGGCCCATCCGGTGAATTGAAGACCAAGCCGACCCAGCACTCGGTGGCCACCCTGCGCTCGCTCGGCATTCAGCCAGACGCGATTGTTTGCCGCTCTGACCGCCAGCTGCCAGAGGGCATCAAGAACAAGATCGCCCTCATGTGCGACGTCGACATCAAGGCCGTCATCAACGCGGCCGACGCGGCGAGCATCTACGACATCCCGAAGGTTCTCAACGACCAGGGTCTCGACTCATACATCATCAAGGCCCTCGACCTGCAGGCAAACGAGGTCGACTGGAGTCGCTGGCAGGGCGTGCTCGACGCGGTTCACGACCCCAAGCACTCGGTCACCATCGGGCTTGTCGGCAAGTACATCGATCTGCCAGACGCCTACCTTTCTGTCACCGAGGCCCTTCGTGCCGGCGGTTTCGCCAACAAGACCAAGGTCAACCTCAAGTGGATCGCGTCGGATGACTGCGAGACCGAAGAGGGCGCCGAGGCCGCACTTGCTGGCGTCGATGGGATTTGTGTTCCCGGTGGATTCGGTGTTCGCGGCATCGAGGGCAAGCTTGGTGCGCTCAAGTTTGCGCGCGAACGTCGCATCCCGGCCCTTGGTCTTTGTCTGGGGCTTCAGTGCATGGTTATCGAGGCTGCTCGCAACCTTGCCGGCTTGGCCGGTGCTTCGTCGAGCGAGTTCGATGAGAACGCCGAGCACCCGGTGATCGCAACCATGGCCGAGCAGGTCGACATTCTGGCCGCCGGCGAAATGGGCGGCACCATGCGACTCGGCGTCTACACCGCCGCGCTGACTCCCGGTTCAATCGTTGCCGAGGTCTATGGCTCAAACACCAGCGAAGAGCGCCACCGCCACCGCTACGAGGTCAACAACAAGTACCGCGAGCAGATTGCGGCGGCTGGCCTGGTGTTCTCTGGCACCTCGCCAGACGGACACCTCGTCGAATACGTCGAGCTGCCCCGCGAGGTTCACCCCTACTACGTTGGCACCCAGGCTCACCCCGAGTTCAAGTCGCGCCCAACCAAGGCACACCCGCTGTTCGACGGCCTGATCGTCGCTTCTTTGGCGCGAGCCGAAGCCAACCGCCTCTTTGCCGATGCCTAAAGACCAGCCCGTCGCTCATGACATCGTTGCGAGCGAGGTTGTCTTTCACGGCAAGATCTGGGACATCGCCAGGGAAACCTTCGAGTATCCCGGCGGCCGGCTCGTGCGCGAGTTCGTCAAACACCCCGGTGCCGTCGCCATCATCGCCCTAAACGAGCGCGAAGAGGTGCGGATGATTCGCCAATACCGTCATCCGGTTCGTGAAAATCTCTGGGAGATTCCCGCTGGGCTACTGGATATGCCGGGCGAGAACCGGCTCGACGCCGCCAAGCGCGAGCTGCTCGAAGAGACGAGCCTCGAGGCAGACACCTGGCAGCACCTGATCGACTTTTATACGACACCGGGTGGCAACGACGAAATGATCTCGATCTTTCTCGCGACCGACCTGCGCGAGGTCGACTCGGGCTTCGAGCGCGAGGGCGAAGAGAGCGACATGCTCGTGGAGTGGGTTCCCCTGGTCGAAGCCGTTCGGTCGGTGCTGGCCAGCGAAATCAAGAGCCCGAGCGCTGCTATCGGCCTGCAGGCTCTGGCCTTCAAGCGCGGAATCTCGCTCGGCTAGGTAGCCATGGCCGCGCCACTAGAAACCCTGGTCAGCAACTACCTGCGTCACCTGACGATTGAGCGGGGGATGGCCAAAAACACCATCTCTGCCTATCGGCGCGACCTAGACCGCTACCTCGGCTATCTGGCAGAGATTGGCGTGGATTCGCTCGACCAGGTCAGCGAGCAGACCGTTGCCGACTTTGGCGAGCTGCTCAAGGCTAGGCACGGGCTCAAGTCGAGCAGCGCAGCGCGCATCCTCTCGGCGGTTCGAAGTTTTCACAAGTTCAACGTGATCGAGGGCGTCGCCGAGCGCGACCCGGCTGCTCAGGTGAAGCCGCCGAAGACGCCCCGAAATCTTCCCAAGGCCATCACCCTCGGCGAGGTAGAGCGTCTGCTCGATGCCGCCGGCCCGGATGCCGACGACGAAGCGGCGATTGCTGTGGAACCAGTGCGACTCAGAGACCGGGCCCTGCTCGAGTTGTTGTATGCCACCGGCGCTCGCATATCGGAGCTCATC
>JBEGJS010000071.1:0-18040 GCA_041184485.1 Actinomycetota bacterium
ATGTCGAAACTCTCGCCACCGTGCGCCTCAAAGAATGTGCCGAGGTCGTTGCGCATGCCGATTGCCTTGTTGACTTGTTCACGCAGACGGCTGGCATGAGCCGCAGATGCGGTGGCAACCAACAGAGACTGCTGGGGTAAGTCTCTGGCGTGCTCGAGCACGAGCCCCACCGTGCGCATAACCTCTGCATCAAGGCTCTCGTTTGAACCCTCGATGCTCGTGGCGGCCCTGTTGCCCTGTTCGATCACGTCCAGCGTCACGCTGGATTCGCCGGCGAAATCGGCCGCCGTCGGCCAGATTTCCATGCGATTTTGATAGAACTCGCGGTTTACGAATTGACCAAGAGCCTGGCCACCCTGGCGCCAGTTGACCGCCAGAGTCTCGAGACCAAAGCGGTCTCGCATCTCTTGATAAATGCTTCGCGCCTCCGAGTCGACCTCTGCGCTCGAAGCCGAGCATTCGATTTCAAAACCCGTGGCGGCGGCGATTGCATCGTCTCCCCAGGCAATGACCTGCTCGGCCCTTGTCAGCGCAACAAGGTTTTCGGCAACGCTCGTGCCTGCGGCATCCAAGACGAACACGGCATCGAAAATCTCATCAGGCGCTATCGCCTTGTGAACCTCGAACGGTGAGCTCATGACCACAGGCGCCAGCGCTTTCCAGACACCTGGCGCTGCCTCAGCGAGGGTTCGGCCCGACACTGTCTTGTCAGACTTGAGCAACGAACGCAGCAGCTGCTTTTCGGTGGCATTGGACTCGATCGCCTTGTGCCAAATCTTCGACAGCTCAGCCGAAAGGGCGCCGACTCCAGAGCGCACTAGTTCGGCGTCAGCAGCCGCAAACTCCGCCTCGAGACGGTTAACCTGCTCGCTCGAATAACGCAGCAGCCGTCCGTCGGCCGCGATGAGCTGCTCGAGGGCGCTCTGCCACCAGACCAGGTCTAACTCAGCTGCGATTTGCTCGCGCTTCACATGAAGTCGCCCGAAGTCACGCACCACGGCTCCCAGGCCGGCAGCTCTCAACTGCCCTGTGACATCGGCACGTTCTTCGAGGTTGGCCAGAGCCGCGGTGTCCTCGGCAAGCGAGCGCAGCTTGACGGCCAAGTCGGCAATCGAAAGTTTTGCCAAAACCGGTTCGGTCGACTGCGGGTCTAGGTGGCGCTGAACCCTCTCGAGATCGACGTGAAACGACTGATAGGCAACCAGAACGTCGCTGATTCCACCGGGCACGTGCGGCTGCTTCGAACTTAGGCAATAGCTCTGCCACTGTTGGCGGTAGTCGCGGGCCGCAGTCAACATCGCGTTCAGATCAGAGATGTGTGCGCCGGGACGTTGCAGTTCTTTGGCCAATTTCTTGAGTCGACGACGGCTGCTGCCCGGCATCGAAGACTTCGAGGTTCGAGCTGCCGTTGCCAGGATCAGGTCGTCGAGGTTGCGCTCAAAGACCTCCGGCCTAAATCTCTCTAGGATGTCGCGAATGCCGGTTAGCAGGCGAAGATAAACACCCCAGTCTTCGATGCTGGTTGCGTGTTTGAACTCGACCTTGGCGACGTAGTCGCGCATAAGGTCGGCCAGGCGCACGAATGCATCCTCGTGCAGTCTCTTGGTTAGCGAGAGAATCTGGGCCACCTCGGCCGAGTTATCGAACTCGGCTTGATACCAAGCGGTGTCTTGCGGACCAAAGTCGAACTCGCCCAGGCGCTGCGCCTCTGCCAGCAACTCGAGAGCCTTCGAGCGGTCGGCGTGCTGCATTAGGTGACCCGAATCGATTCTCGCCTTGCTCTGTGGCGCTTTTGGCATCGCCGAAAGCTGCGCCAGCTTCAACAGCACGTCAGAAATCGAATAGCCAACCTCTGGGTCACGGCGGTTGAGCGCGTCGAAGTAGTCCTCGATGCGGGCCTCTGCCTCTGCTCGACGTTGCCTTGCCCCATCGATCTGAGCCGGTAGGGCCTTTTCATTGCGCGAGATGGCACTGATGGCGTCGATCCAGGTGTTGTCTTCTCGAATTCCGAGGCCGGGCAGACCAACGTCGGCAAATCGATCGGCCAGGTCATAGAGGGTTTGGCGTCGAGGCGCAACAACCAGAACCCGCTTGCCTGCCATCACCATTGCGGCCAGGGAATTGACAGCGGTCTGCAGGTATCCACAACCAGGCATTGTTTCGACCGCAAAGCTTTGGCCGGCAACCGCGCGCGAAATCACCCGCTGCTGAACGGCGTCGGCGTCAGAGACCAGAAATGGCTCTGCAACCTTGACGGGCTCAAGCTCGACGGGCTGCGCAGCGTTTGCGCTCGCAGCGAGTCGTTTCAGAACGGCGGTCTCTCGCTTGGCGAGGCTTGCCTCAAGCTCGATTGGCGCGGTCGCGAAATTTGTAATTACGAGAAGTCTCGAGGTGCTCAGGGCAACCGGCACGTCGATTTGCGCAACCTTATCGAGCACGGCGATCGAAAGCAGGTCATCGCTCTGCGCCGCAGTAGCAAGGATGCCGCCGGTGTCGAGCACGACACCGAAGTCGTTTTTGAGAGTTTGCACGAGGCCTGGATTCACTCTCGGGCTGCCGACAATCGCCACCTCGAAGTCGTTAGCCTTGGCGGTCAGCTCTACAGGCCAGAGCAGCAGCGGCAACGCAAGGTCGCCATCCTTGGATGTAAACGAGACCAGGCCGCCAGCCAAGAAAACGCTAGAGATTCCAGTGGTTGAGCCAAGGCGATCGGCCTTTGCCTTGATGCGCTTGGCCGCCGCAAAAGAGCGAGAAAACGCGAGCGGGTCGCGCACGAGGTTGCTCAGGGTCGCAGATCGAGAAGAAACAAACTGGGCCATTCCGCCCGGATGTGCGCGCTCGAGGTCGATCTGCCCAAAGGCGTTTGCCTCAAAAAACAGAAGTGGGTTGGTTAGACCGATGGCACGAATTTCTTGCAGCAACGCATCCCAGTCGACGGCACCAAAGGTGCCTTCTTGCGGGGTCTGCTCAGTCATGCGATAAGCCTAACTTTGGCCCGCCCCAAGCCATCGAAGGCTTGCCCAGCACAGGGTATATTTGGGTCTTGCCGGCTCCGTAGCTCAGTGGATAGAGCAGAGGTTTCCTAAACCTTGTGTCGTAGGTTCGATTCCTATCGGGGCCACCAAAGCTAGCAGCCGCGAGAAAACCTCTTAGAAACCGGTGCCGGGAGTAACTCGAACGCCCTGAGCCTTGCCAAATGCCTCGTCGGTTTGGGTGAGGTAGATGATTCCCTCGATAAACGAGATGATGCTGGGCACAAACGTCCACGAGAACAACAGGTAGAGAATGCCGAGGCCGACCTTTTCGAGGTAGAACTTGTGCACACCAAGGCCGCCCACCAGCAGAGCAAGGATGCCCGCGGTGATTCGAGACTTGCCGCCAGGCACATACACCGGAACCGCGGTCTGTGGACCTTGAACGCCAGTGGGGTGACCACACTGCGGGCACATTACCGCCTGGTCGCTGAGTCGGTTGCCGCAGTTTGCGCAATAAACGTCTGCCATGAGATTCCTCCAGATTTCTGAGGCTAGTCTGTCATGCCGCCGCAGGCAGGGCCAAGAACTCGTCCCACTGAGGCTCTATTTTCTCGGCACCACGCACAAGCCAGGCGGTGCCGGTTGGCATCCGGGGCGAGTCCGCCAACTGCCACCCGAGTTCTTCAAGCGTTTTGTCGCTCTTCTTGTTGTTGCACTTGAGGCAGCAGGCGACCAGGTTCTCCCAGGTGTCCTTGCCCCCGCGCGACTTGGGTTGCACGTGGTCGATCGTGTTGGCGCTGCGCTGGCAATAGGCGCAGCGGTACTGATCGCGGCGAAGTACTCCTCGGCGAGAAACAGGAACGATTCGGCTGCCGGGCACTCGCACGTAGCGCTGCAGGAGGATCACGCTCGGCAAGGCGAATTCTTGTCTGGCGCTGTGCACCTGACGGTCAGGAGCTCCGGCTAACACGGTGGCCTTGTTGTTTAAGACCAAAATGAGGGCTCGCTTGAAAGAGACCACTGCGAGCGGTTCGTAGCCAGCGTTCAAAACTAAGGTGCGCATTTCATCCTTTCGAAGTCACCCACACGGCTTGTGAGTTTTCGGTTTTTGATGCCAACGCTCGCTTAAACAAAAAACGCGCCGTCAGTTAAGACGACGCGCAAGAGTCAGGCTCAGTTGGCAGGGTCGGGCGAGATGATCGAACTGGTAAACGTGCTTGGCAGGCATGCTCTCAATTTTCATAACGACCTCCTAACCAATTGACGTTGGCACCTTGGTTTCAGGATATGGCTGCGGTCTGCATTTGGCGGTAAAGAAACGTTGGCGTTTCGGTAACACTTTGACTAACTCGACACGGAGGCGACATCCGAGGTAGCGCAGGTTGGTTAGCGCTGCGAGAAGATGCGAACGTAATGAACGTTTGGGGTAAAGATCGGCGCAAGCTTGACCTGGTCGCCCGGCCTTGGCGAGTGGTAGAACTGGCCGTTTCCGGCATAGATGCCATCGTGGCTGTCATCGTTGAACACGACTAGGTCGCCAGGTTTGGCGTCTTTTTCGCTGACCAGAGCGCCCATCGCGTCTTGCGAGCGAACCGAGTGCGGAAGCGCCACACCGAACTGCGAGAAGACGAAGGCAACATAGCCAGAGCAATCGAAACCGGCAGGCGACTCACCGCCGAATACGTATGGAGTGCCTACGTATTGCTCGGCAACCTTAAGAACACGGCCGCCGTCGATCTTCTTGTAGAGAGGATTCTTGAGATAGTCGTCGACGGTAAGTCCCGTGTACTTGCGGTAGTCATTCAAAGTGTTCTGACGAGCCAGTTCGGCCTCGGTGGCCGACTTATAGCTGCCGCGGTCAAAGATGACGCTCTTAATCGCGGCGACGGTGATGCTCTGGCTGCCCGCATTTTCGGCTAGCTGCTGCGCCGTGGATGAAGTGAACTCTGCCATCGCGGTTTGATCTGGGTTGAACGCGTAGGCCGGTAGGCCGAAGCAGGTGACGAGTCCCGCAGAAATAGACATCGTCAAGAACGACCGAAACTTCTTGTGATTCTCGCTAACCAGAGGCTTTCGGCGCTGAACCACATAAACCGAACCGGTCTGCGGGTCGCTCTGCGCTGTGATTTCGAAGGCCTTGCGCTCGGCCTTTTGGCGCTTGCGCTCGGCCTTCTCTTCTTGAAGTTGCAGTTTTCGCTGAAGCTTGGCCACGTGGGCGTCGCGCGACCTGAGTTCAAAGTCAAGGAAGCTTGGTTTTACGTCGGCGCGGTAGCGACCAGCTGGCCGTTTAGCCATGATGTCCTCCCGCGGTTCCTTGGGCACCGCTTTGGCGGATGCGTCGACTGTCTTTACCGATTTTACCCGAAGGGCCAAACGGAGTCTCAATTTGAGTGGCCACTCTCAGGTAACCGGGCGAAACTAAGCGTCGACGAAGAGGTGCTGCGCGTCGTCTGCGGCCAGCGTGACGCCATCCTGGTTGGCGCCAGCAAAGAAAAGGTAGTGGTCATCGTGATGCTCGACGCTGATAGCCGCGCCTGGCAAGAGGCCAAGCGTCTTGAGCTCGGCGAGCAGGCCTGCGTCGACCTGCAGCGGTTCTCCGATGCGCCTAAGCACGAAGTCACCCTGGCTCCTGCCGAGCTGGGCCATCGCGGCTGGCGCCGAGAGCACTCCCGATGCAAAACCAACATTCTCGTGCTCGCCTAGTTCGGCCAAACCGGGAATCGGGTTTCCGTATGGCGACAAATCTGGCCGATCAATCAGCCCCAGAATTTTGCGTTCGACCTGCTCGCTCATCACGTGCTCCCAGCGGCAAGCCTCCTCGTGCACAAACTCCCACTCGAGGCCGATTACGTCGGCCAGCAGCCGCTCTGCCAGGCGATGCTTGCGCATCACGCGAACCGCGAGGATGCGGCCGTGCTCGGTCAACTCGAGGTGGCGGTCATCGCTAACAACAAGAAGGTCGTCGCGCTCCATGCGAGCAACGGTTTGCGAGACGGTTGGCCCTGAGTGATCGAGGCGCTCGGCGATGCGGGCGCGAAGCGGAACCTGACCCTCTTCTTCGAGTTCGAGGATCGTCCGCAGATACATCTCTGTCGTATCGATCAGATCGGTCACAGTTGCTCCAAATACTCGGCTCGCTCGGCCTCTGGGTCAAGACTAGCCCCAAGCCCAAAGGTAAACTTGAGGCATGCCTGAAATCGTAATTCCAAGTGAAATTCTGCCAGCCGACGGTCGTTTTGGATGTGGCCCTTCGCGCGTTCGCGCAGCCCAAGTTGCCGCTCTGGCGACCGACGGGGCAAAACTCCTTGGAACCTCACACCGCCAGGCGCCGGTCAAGCACTTGGTCAAGCGAGTTCAAGAGGGGCTGCTCGAGTTGTTTCACAACCCGGCCGGCTACGAGATCGTGCTCGGCAACGGTGGTTCGACCGCATTCTGGGATGCCGCAGCGTTCTCGCTCGTCGAGTCGAAGGCCCAAAACCTCGTGCACGGTGAGTTCGGCGCCAAGTTTGCGACTGCGCTGACCAACCCTTGGCTGCAGAAGCCAACCGTGATCAACGGCGAGCCAGGCTCGCGACTCGCGCTGCAGGCAGAGGCCGGCGTCGACTCATACGCCTATGCGCAGAACGAAACCTCGACCGGCGTGGTCACCCCGGTTGCTCGAGTAGCCGGCGCAGACGCTCGCGCACTGTTTTTCACCGACGCAACCTCCGCCGCCGGTGGCATCGACTTCGACCCGCTCGAGACCGACGTCTACTACTTTGCTCCGCAAAAGAACTTCGCCTCGGATGGCGGCCTATGGTTCGCGCTCATGTCCCCCGCCGCAATCGAGCGTGCCGAGCGCATCGCGGCCACCGATCGCTACATCCCAGAGTTTTTGAGCGTTAAGACTGCGATTGACAACTCACGCCTCAACCAGACCCTCAACACCCCGGCCATCGCCACCCTGTTTTTGCTCGCCGAGCAGATCGACTGGATCAACGGCAACGGCGGCCTTGGCTGGGCAGACGCCCGCACCAAGGCGGCATCCGGTCACCTCTATGACTGGGCCGAGAACAGCTCTTTTGCCACACCGTTCGTCGCAAACCCAGAGCACCGCTCGCAGGTTGTCGTGACCATCGACTTTGATGGCGTGGATGCCGCCGCGGTGGCCAAGGTGCTTCGCGCAAACGGCATCGTGGATGTTGAGCCGTATCGCAAGCTCGGCCGCAACCAGCTTCGCGTGGCGACTTTTACCGCAACCGGCCTCGCCGAGGTTCAGCACCTCACCAAGGCAATCGACTTCGTGGTTGAGCACATCGGTTAGCCGTGCGATTCTTCGTCAAGGACTCCGAACGAAAGCCTGACCCTCAGCCGGTCAAGGTCAATGCTCGACTCGCGATTGGCTTTGGCGTCGCCGCTTGGGCTGTCGCCCTGGTGTTACTTTTTGTTGGGCTTATTCCGACTACGTCGGCGCTGGAACCGGCCACGGCCATTGTTGGACTTGCCCTTGGCGTCTTCGCCTGGTTCTGGGTCGGCCGCCGTCGCTGAATCGGATTCATCCGAGTCTTCTGCGGCCTGCTCATCGGCTAGCTCTAGGGCCGCCTCAACCTCTGCCTCGACTTCGTCTTCGGTGAAATGCTGCGGCTCGATGTCGTCATCCGAGGAATCTTCGTCGTCGGAGTCGTCATCGTCGGAATCTTCGCCGTCTTCCGCCTCGGCGGCCTCTGCCGCTGCCTGAGCAGCGAGCTCGGCCTGCAGAGCCTTGTAGTCGGCTAGTCGTTCAGACCAAGGCACCCAGTCCGGGGCAACTAGGGCGTCATCGCCAGGCAGCAAAAGCACCTCAGAGATGGTCACCTCGTGGGTCTTGTGGTCTTCAAAAACGTTGACCGACCAGCGCCATCCGACATAGCCCTTGAGGCGCGACTCGAACATAAAAGTTTGCGAGCCGTCTTCTTCTGACCTCGACTCGATAAAGGCTCCAACGGCAGCGTGCGGAGCGTGCTCCTCAGCCGCGTGCTGGGCGATCGAACGAACGTCGGGTTTAGTCATCGAGTTCGTCTGCGAGCTTGCGAAGCAGGGTGGCAATCTTGCGGCTGTGCGCCGACTCTGGGTACTTGCCGCGCTTGAGGCCACCGCCGATGGTGTCGAGCAGACGAATCAGGTCTTCAACGATGATCGACATTTCATCGGCAGGCTTGCGGTTGGCCTTGACTAGGCTCACCGGTGCCTCGATGATGCGAACACCCATGGCCTGTGCGCCACGCTTGCCCTCGATTACGCTGAACTCGACTCGGGTTCCTGGGCGAGGGTTAGCTCCGGCAGGCAGGGCGCTAGAAGGAAGGTAGACCTGGCTACCCTCGTCTGACGCGATGAAACCAAAGCCCTTCTCTTCATCGAAGAACTTCACTTTGCCGGTTGGCATTCTTACCTCTTTCGCTAGTGCAGCGTCTAGTTTACCTTTCGAATCATTTGCTTTGGTCGGCTAATCTAGAAGGATGCCTAAGCAGCCATCGACCCCTGTCGCAAACGATCAAAAGCGCGGTTCTCGCATCGAGAGCATCCTGGCTTTTTCGGCTCTGGCCGTCATCGCCGTCTCGATCATCAGCATGTTCTTAACGCTCGTAATCATGGCAAACGCCGGCTCTAAGCTGCCCGCGATCCTCGCCCAGATTCCACTCTTTGGTGTGCCGCTCGGCGCCGTGCTGATCATCACGCTCGTGGTTCTAGGCGTCTCACGCCGCCGACGCGAAAACCGCGGCTGACCCATCGCTAACGGGGGATGCTGGTGATGTCTGAGCTGATTAGACTCGCAAACCGACTTCGGTCGGCGAGCGATGCCGAACTCGCCAGTGCGATCACCCGCAGAATGCTCTCGTCGACCCACCTGGTTGACTTCTTTGACCTGGCAGAGGCCATGCTCAACCCCAAGAATCTGACCCCCTTCATCGCCGGGCTACCCCTGAGCCAGGTGCGCGCGCTCGGCTCCGTTGCCGAGTCTGGGTTTGGCGCAAACACCGATTCGGCCGTGAATGCCGATGCGCTGCGCGGACTCGAAGACTCCTTCTTGATCTATCGGGACGAAAACGGCGAGTTTCGCGCCTTCGATTCGGTGACCGAGACGCTGGCCGGCCTGATCAAGGCAAGCCGCATCGGTTCGACAGCCACGGCGTCGCTGCGAATCGTTGGGTCGGCCGACGCCGGTCGAGGTGCAAACCAGGATGCGATCGACCGCGACTCATCCGTGGCTGCATTCGAAGCGATTCAGGGGCTAACCGAGTTGGTCTTCGACCTCGAGACTCGACTGATTCGAGAGGTGGGCAAGGCCAGCGTCGGATTGCCAGATGTGAAGCGACTGGCCAACTTCTTGCACCGAGACAACGACTTTGCGCGTGCACTGTTTAAGTTGGCCGAACTCTCTGGCCTGATGGTTCTGCGTCACTCACGCTGGCGCCTCGGCTCGAACGCCGAGAACTGGGTTCGCTGGCAACCGGCCGAGCGCTGGGCCCACCTGGCGCAAAGCTGGTTCGAGATTCTCGGAGAACATTCGGCCCGCGAGCTGCTGGGCATTCTGGCTCGAACCGAAACAAACCCCGTATCGCTGCAACTTGGGCTCGACGAAACCTATCCGCTGGCCGACGCCGCGGTGGCATCGCACATCGAGCAACTAACAAACTTTGCCGAGCAGATCGGAATCTCATCGGGAGGATACCTCGCCAGCTGGGGCGAAGCCCTGCTGCGAGGCGAGACCGCTGCGGCGCAAGAGTTGCTTGGCAGGGCCCTGCCCGGGGTTCAGCGCCGAATCATCGTTCAGGCCGACCTCACGGTGGTTACCACCGGGCCACTGCCCACCGACGAAGAACTGCGGCTTCGCCGCTTTGCCGAGGCAGAGCGAATCGGCATCGCGTCAACCTATCGACTCAGCTCCCTGAGCGTGACCCACGGCCTCGAGACGGGGCTGACCATCGAAGAGATTCGCGACTGCCTCGACGAGCTAAGTGGCAAGCCGCTGCCGCAGCCGGTCGAGTACCTTTTGCGCGAGGCCTCTGCGCGCTTTGGCCGCCTTGTGGTGCGCGAAGGCGAGCTGCACAAGTCAGTGGTCGAGTCAGAAGACTCGATTTTGCTCGCGCAAATTCGCTCCGATCAGCGCCTCAACCCGTTTGCGCTCCACGAGCTGCAAATCACCGAGGCCGCTGGAGGCTCCCGCCTAGCGCTGGCCTCCCGGTTTGAGCCCGAACTCGTCTACTTCGGGCTGCGAGAGGCAGGCTTCGCCGCCATTCGCCTCGATCGCGGCGGAGAAATCGTCTCGCCTATCAAGACGCTCGAGCATCACCTTGCACCGGGCTCCGAGGGTGGCCTACGCGATGATATTGCTCGCCTTCGCGCGGCAGAAAAACGACTCGGCGACGAACCGGATGACGACATCGTGATCCGCCAGATTCACCTTGCGCTCAAGAACAAGACTCGCCTGCAGATCACCGTGCTCACCGCCGCCGGCACCGAGCAGCACTATCTGCTCGAACCTATCGGCCTCGCCAACGGCCGCTTGCGCGCCAAAGATCGCAAGGCCGACATCGAGCGAACCCTTCCGCTCACGAGCATCACAGCAGTGACCCTGGCTTAGGCTTAAACGATGACCTTGGGCCCACTTATCGTTCAGAGCGACAAAACCGCGCTGCTCGAGGTTGACCATCCTCAGGCAGAGGACTGCCGCCACGACCTCGCCATTTTTGCCGAGCTCGAGCGAGCCCCCGAGCACATCCACACTTACCGAATTACGCGACTCGGCCTCTGGAACGCCCGCGCCGCCGGCCACGACGCCGACTTCGTGCTCGGCGTTCTCGACAAGTATTCGAAGTTTCCGGTTCCGTCTTCTGTTCGCGCCGACATCGCCGAGACCATTTCGCGCTACGGTCGCCTGGTCATCCGTCGAGCTGCCGACGGCGAGCTAGAACTTCACTCCACCGACGCCCCGATTCTGCTCGAGGCGTCCCGCCACCGCAAAATCGCAGAACTTCTGGGCGAGCGCACTGCTCAAGACACAATTCGAATTCAGCCTTGGGCACGCGGTCAGGTCAAACAAGAACTACTCAAACTAGGATGGCCAGCCGAAGACCTCGCCGGCTACACCGAGGGAACCCCGCACCCCATCGACCTGGTTGAGGGCGAGTGGCACATCCGCGGTTATCAGCAGCAGGCTGTCGACAAGTTCTGGGCCGGTGGCTCAGGCGTCGTGGTTCTGCCGTGTGGTGCGGGCAAGACCATCGTCGGAGCCACCGCGATGACCGTGGCCAAGACCAACACCCTGATTCTGGTTACAAACACCGTTTCGGCTCGCCAGTGGAAGGCCGAGCTGCTCAAGCGCACGACCCTCACCGAGGATGAAATCGGCGAATACAGCGGCTCGCTAAAAGAGGTCAAGCCGGTCACGATCGCGACCTACCAAATCCTCACCACGAAGCGCAAAAACGAATACGCGCACCTCGCCCTGCTCAACGCCAACGACTGGGGCCTGATCGTCTATGACGAGGTGCACCTGCTGCCCGCACCGATCTTCAAGATGACCGCAGACCTGCAGGCTCGTCGCCGACTCGGCCTGACCGCAACCCTGGTTCGCGAGGATGGCAAAGAGGGCGACGTATTCTCGCTTATCGGCCCGAAGCGCTTCGATGCCCCGTGGAAAGAAATCGAGGCCCAGGGCTACATTGCGCCGGCCGCGTGTTTCGAGATTCGAATCGACCTTCCAGACGAAGAACGCCTCAACTACGCAATTTCTAACCAGGATGAGCGTTACCGCATCGCGGCAACGTCACCCGTGAAGATTCCTGTGATTCAGGCCCTGCTGCGCAGGCATGCTGGCGAGCCGACGCTGATCATCGGTCAGTACCTAGATCAGATTCACGCGGTTGCCGATGCTCTGAAGATTCCGATCATCACGGGCGAAACACCGGTGGATGAGCGTGAGCGCCTGTTCAATCTGTTTCGAACCGGCGAGCTCACGACTCTCGTGGTGTCCAAGGTGGCAAACTTTTCGGTTGACCTGCCCGAGGCGTCGGTCGCCATCCAGATTTCTGGTTCGTTTGGTTCACGCCAAGAGGAAGCCCAACGCCTCGGTCGTCTCTTGCGCCCGAAGGCAGATGGCCGTTCGGCATCTTTTTACACACTGATTGCGCGCGACACGGTCGATCAGGACTTTGCTCAGAACCGCCAGCGCTTCTTGGCCGAACAGGGTTACTCATACTCGATTCTCGACGTTCACGAACTCGACTGAATCCCAGACAACACGCAACGGGCTATCAGGAATCTCTCAGCAACCCGTAAGACACTGAACGCATGGAACCCATCAAAGTACTCGTCGTAGACGACGAACCGAACATCCGCGACCTGCTCTCGACAAGCCTCCGATTCGCTGGATTCAGCGTTCACTCGGTTGGCAATGGCTCCGACGCCGTCTTCGCGGCCGAAAAAGGCAACCCCGACATAATCCTTCTCGACGTTATGCTGCCAGACATGAGCGGCTTCAACGTCACCAAAAAACTCCGCTCGATGGGCATCGATGTTCCCGTGCTGTTCTTGACCGCTCGCGACGAGACCGAAGACAAAATCACCGGGCTAACCGTCGGCGGCGACGACTACATGACCAAGCCCTTCAGCCTCGACGAGATCGTCGCCAGAATCAACGCGATCCTTCGCCGAACTCGCCAAGCCGAGACCGAAGAGTCGCTGCTCGAAGTTGGCGAGGTGCGCATCAACCAGGATGCCCACGAGGTATTCGTGAACGAGACCGAGGTTGACCTAAGCCCAACCGAATACAAGCTGCTTCGCTTCTTGATGTCTAACGCCAACCGAGTGCTAACCAAGGCACAGATTCTCGACCACGTTTGGGAGTACGACTTCAACGGCGAGATGGGCATCGTAGAGTCATACGTGTCTTACATTCGCAAGAAGCTCGACCCGCTGACGACCGAACCCGTGATTCAAACAAAGCGCGGTGTCGGCTACATGTTCAAGTCGACCAAGTAGCAGTCGCAGAAAGACCGAGCCATGGCAACTGGTGCTGGCGCCATCCTGAGGCGTATTTCGCTTCGCGCGCGCCTTACCGTTCTCTCGGTCGCCCTAATCGGCATCCTGGTTTTGGTTTCTGGCGCCGGCACGATCACGATGCTTCGCACCTACCTTCTGCAAAATACCGACTCCATTCTTAAGAGCACGGCGGTGACCCTCGCGGTCGAGGACCCCACCCTGGTCGAGGCCCGATTGGCCACCAACCAACTGCAACTGCCACCCCTGCCGAGCGACTACTACATCGCGTATCTTGACCCAACCGGCCAACTCTCAATCGCAATCGTCTCTTCGGCAAGCCCGACCAAGTCGGTTCCCAACCTGAGCAACTTCACCACCAGCAGCGTTAACTTGACCCACGGCACCCCTTTTAACGCCGATGTGGTGGACGCCAAGATTGCTGGCGGACACAAGGTTTGGCGCATGGTTGCCGTGCCACTCACAAACTTTCCGGGATCCTTGGTCGTAGCTCTGCCCACCTCGACCAATGAGGCTCTGATCACCCAGTACCAATTGATTGCCCTCGGCTTTGGCCTGGTAATTCTGGTGCTGAGCACACTGGCGCTCTGGCTAACTATTTCTTCAGCGCTGCGCCCGCTCGAAGAGGTTGAACGCACCTCGGCCGCGATTGCCGAAGGCGACATCTCGCGAAGGCTTGAAGAGATCGGCGGCAAGACCGAGATTGCGCGGCTGAACCACTCGCTTAACACAATGCTCAACTCGATTGAAGGCGCGATCGTTGCGCGAAATATGACTCTCGAGCAGATGCGTCAGTTTGTCGCGGATGCAAGTCACGAACTGCGCACACCTTTGGTTTCGGTTCGCGGATACGCCGAGCTTTATCGAATGGGCGCCCTCAAGAAAGACGAGGATGTGGCCAACGCGATGGGCCGCATCGAGGCCGAAGCCGTGCGCATGACGCAGCTGGTCGAAAGCCTGCTGGCTCTCGCCCGACTCGACGATGCGGCTCCGCTGAGCAAGAACACCATTGATTTGGTGGCGCTCGCGAGAGACGCCGCGACCGACATTAATGCCGCCGAACGACGCCAGACGACGATAGTGGTAGATCTTGATGGTCGCGAACTAGACCAGTCGGCAACCTTGCTTGCACCGGCCGACCCGAGCTCAATGCGACAGGTTCTAACCAATCTGCTCGCAAACGCCGCGAGATTCTCTCAAGATGGGTCAACCGTCGAGCTCGCGCTGGGCACCTCTGCCGAGGGGTTTGTCATCGAGGTTCGAGACCACGGCGAGGGCATTCCAGCAGAACTTCGCGAGCGAGTGTTCGAGAGGTTCTATCGCACCGACAGCTCGCGCAACCGCGAGACCGGCGGATCTGGCCTTGGTCTCTCTATCGTTCGCTCGATTATCGACCGTCATCGCGGCCAGATTGTCGCTAGCGAGACCCCTGGCGGTGGGGCTACCTTCCGGGTCTGGCTGCCCAAAACTTAACCCCACCCCTCCGCGCCTATCCACAGCCGACTTCAATCCATCGGTTCTGCACTTAACGACTTGACCGGGCCATGGCACACCGCGCATCGAGAGACTCGATGCATGACAAATTTCTCAGTAGACAGCGACCAGATCGCTGCGGCAAACACCAACATCCAGGCCAGCATCGGCAGGGTTCAGCACGAAGTCGATTTGCTGCACTCACAACTTCAGGCGTTGCGCGGCAGCTGGCAGGGCATGGCGGCCGCCTCGTTTCACGAGCTCGTCGACAAGTGGCGGGCTACCGCCGCACTAGTCGATGGTCAGCTCGGCCAACTCGGCCAAGCGCTCGCCCTAGCCGCTCACCAGTACGCAGAGACAGAGGCGGCCACACTGCGGTTGTTCACTAGCTAGGGCTCCGACGGGCGGCACTCGGCATTTGCTTAAAGCAAAGCGGGCGGCTCCGAGGAGCCACCCGCTTTGTGCCCGGCGTGCCGAGCGAGTTTTGAACTAGAAGTCCATGCCACCCTGAGGCGCAGCAGCTGGCGCAGCTGGCTCTGGCTTCTCGGCAACGACTGCCTCGGTGGTCAAGAACAGACCTGCGATCGATGCTGCGTTCTGCAGTGCCGAGCGGGTCACCTTGACAGGGTCGTTGATTCCGGCGGCAAGCATGTCGACGTACTCGCCGGTTGCGGCGTTGAGACCGTGACCGACTGGCAGGTTAGCCACTCGCTCAGCAACAACGCCGGCCTCGAGGCCAGAGTTGATTGCGATCTGCTTGAGCGGAGCCGAGATGGCAACCTTGACGATGTTGGCACCGGTTGCCTCGTCGCCAACCAGGTTCAGCTTCTCGAATGCGGTCTTGCCGGCCTGAATCAGGGCGACGCCACCACCGGCGACGATGCCCTCTTCGACGGCAGCCTTCGCGTTGCGAACGGCGTCTTCGATGCGGTGCTTGCGCTCCTTGAGCTCAACCTCGGTTGCGGCACCGGCCTTGATGACTGCAACACCGCCGGCAAGCTTGGCCAGGCGCTCCTGCAGCTTCTCGCGGTCGTAATCGCTGTCGGTCTTGGCGATCTCTTTGCGAATCTGGTCAACGCGACCAGCGATAGCGTCCGGGTCGCCAGCGCCTTCGACGATGGTGGTTTCATCCTTAGTGATGACGACCTTGCGGGCGCGACCAAGCAGGTCGAGGGTAGCGGTCTCGAGACGAAGGCCGATCTCTTCGCTGATGACCTGGCCACCGGTGAGAATAGCGATGTCTTGCAGCATTGCCTTGCGGCGGTCGCCGAAGCCCGGAGCCTTGACGGCTACCGACTTGAAGATTCCACGGATCTTGTTGAGTACCAGGGTGGTGAGCGCTTCGCCCTCGACGTCTTCTGCGATGAGCAGAAGTGGACGACCGGCCTGAATGACCTTCTCGACGATTGGCAGAAGGTCCTTCATGTTCGAGACCTTCGAGTTGGTGATCAGAACGTAAGCGTCTTCAAGAACGGCCTCTTGGCGCTCTGGGTCGGTCTGAAAGTATGCCGAGATGTAGCCCTTGTCGAAGCGCATACCCTCGGTGAGCTCGAGCTCGATGCCAAAGGTGTTCGACTCTTCGACGGTGACAACACCCTCGCGACCGACCTTGTCGATTGCCTCGGCGATTAGCTCACCGATCTGGGTGTCGCCGGCAGAAATCGATGCGGTGGCAGCGATCTGCTCTTTGGTCTCGACTGGCTTGGCGTTTGCGAACAGCTGCTCAACAACCGCGGCCACTGCCTTCTCGATTCCGCGCTTCAGGCTGATTGGGTCGGCGCCGGCTGCGACGTTGCGCAGACCTTCGCGAACCAGAGCCTGAGCCAAAACGGTTGCGGTGGTGGTGCCATCGCCGGCTACGTCGTCGGTCTTCTTGGCGACCTCTTTGACGAGCTCGGCACCGATGCGCTCAAACGGGTCTTCTAGTTCGATCTCTTTGGCAATCGAAACACCATCGTTGGTGATGGTTGGGGCGCCCCACTTCTTTTCGAGCACAACGTTGCGACCGCGAGGGCCAAGGGTGACCTTTACGGTGTCGGCCAGAATGTTCAGGCCGCGCTCAAGACCGCGACGGGCCTCTTCGTTGAAAGTGATGATTTTTGCCATGTTGGATTACTCCCGAATTACTAGGCGAATAAGTAGTTGTTTTAGCACTCGAGAAAGTTGAGTGCTAACTCCTATTTTGGCACTCTCTGCCCACGAGTGCAAACCATCGACGCGCCTGTGCACAAGGATCCCGGTTAAACAAAAACACCGCCCCTGGGGGCGGTGCCTTCATAAGAATATCGACTAGCCGATAACCTTCACAGCGTCGGCCTGTGGGCCCTTGTCGCCGCTCTTGACGTCGAACTCAACGCGCTGGTTTTCTTTCAGCTCCTTGTAGCCCTCCGACTGAATTGCCGAGAAGTGAACGAATACATCCGCTCCACCATCTTGGGTGATAAAGCCGAAGCCCTTTTCACTGTTGAACCACTTGACGGTTCCTTGTGCCATTGCATAACTCCTGTTACAAAAAGTGCATCGTGAGTCAAGCGACCCGCGACCAGCCGAAAGCTATGAATATCAAAGACACCGACCAAGAGCAACACTACTTTGCTGAGAGGCTCTTGTGAAGAGGCAGCAAGAGGCAAATGCCAAGGTTATAGACCTGTTATAGAGGCCTTTTCGGCTTATTTACTTGGATGCGGAGGGGCTCGGCGACGCAGAAGGTGCCGAAAAATGAACGTCGCTTCCGAGCACAACAGTCACCGGATCCTGAAAATCAGCCGAAACCTGAATCGGATAGTCTCCGCCCAGGGCCTTCTCAACAGCCTTGGCGGCTGGAGCAAGATCCAGGTTTGGGATGTACACGATCGTTTCGGCAGGCACGACGCCATCCTTGGGGGTCACCGACGCGGCAGCCGAAATGTTCCATCCGTCGTTTAGCAAGATGGTCGCCGCAGCGCTCGCTTGGCCCTCGGTTTCGGTCGCGTCGAAGACCGAGACCGGCGACTTCTTGACGTCGACCGTTGAGCTGGCGGTCGGAACAACATTTGGCAGAGTCACGGGCAAAATACTCTGAGCGTCGATGGCCTTGAGACCAAAGTAGCCGCCAACAGCAACCAGCGCAGACACGCCCATGACGGCCAAGAACTCGACGACACGGTCGGTCTTGGTGCGGCGGGCTCGATGGGTTCCGCCGTGCTGGGGAACAGAATCGAACTCGTCGGGTTCATAGGTTTTGGCCATGTTTAAATATTAGGTGTCTGCCGCCCTCAAGCGGCCCGCGAATCGAAAGGCTCACCATGACATACAGCGTGAACAAGAGTGAAGACGAGTGGCGCGAGCAGCTCGACGAGTTTGAATATCACGTGCTTCGCGAGGCGGGCACCGAGCGGGCGTACACCGGCGAACTTCTCGAAGAGCACCGCGAGGGCATCTTCTCTTGCAAGGGTTGCGGGGCTGAACTCTTTCGCAGCACCACCAAGTTTGACTCCCACTGCGGCTGGCCGAGCTTCTATGAACCCAAGGATGGCGACGCAGTCGAGCTGATCGAAGATCGCAGCCACGGCATGGTTCGCACCGAGGTTCGCTGC
>JBEGJS010000072.1:0-7412 GCA_041184485.1 Actinomycetota bacterium
CCATGGCGAGGGTCAAGAGCAACAGCACCGGGTCGATGACCGCCATCGCAATCACCGAGCCAACGAAAATCAGAATGCCGCCCGCTGCGTCGACCAGGCCCTGGGTGAGTGCCGCGCGCAAGAGCGTGGTGTCTGAACCGACTCGCGAAACGAGGTCGCCGGTGCGACGCAGGTCGTATTCGGCGATCGGCAGGCGAAGCAGCTTGGCGGCGAGCTTCGAGCGGGCCGAGAGCACGACGCCCTCGCCGGCCTTGGCGAGCACGAAATACATGAAACCGCTCGAGAGCGCGGTCAAGATGATGATGGCGATGAGCTCGAGCACGACGAGGCTCACGTCATCCTTGGCCTGCACCTTGTTGATGATCTGCCCGACCACCAGCGGCTGGGCCAGGTTCACCAGCGCGCCGATGATGCTCAAGAAGATCGCCAGCCAAAGCGCCGACTTGTTCTCGGTTAGATAAGGCCAAAGCTGCTTGAAGCTGGCCTTTGGGCCCTTCTCGGGGCCAGCGCCACGGCCCATTCCACGACCGCGCCCGCGGCCACCATGCATGCTCATCTAGTTTCTCTCTTCAAGGTGCGGGTCGCCCAGCACCTGCTCGTTCAACAGGTAGTTGATTTCTTGTAGTGAAAGCGCCGGCGTGTATGCCGTATTTCTGTGAAAACGCTCGAAGTCTGCGCCCTGCAAAGCAGCCAGGATGCGCTCTCGGCGCTCGGGCTCGAGCCTAAGGAACATCTGCGTGGTGTTTGGCACGCGCTCGAACTCGGTGCGCACGCGGCCGCAGTTGAACCCAAACACCGTGATGGCAATGTCGGCATCCGCGGGGGTTACCCGCTTGACCAGGCCGTGGTCGGTGACCTTTAGCAGCGGGCGCAGGCGCCCTGGCTCAAGCCGCCGCCAGATTTGAAAGCAGGTGGCCAGAATGTTCTTGGCGCTCAGGCGCTCGCCCGCTACATCGACGTAATCGATTTGAAGGTCGTGGTCGGCCACCAGCTCGAAGCGGCGGTCGAGCCGGTTAATCACCGACCACTTGCGCCACGAGCGCGGCACGATGAACGCAATGATTTCGCTCGAGTCGGCCGCGTGGTTGAAGAACGGAATGCTCAGGGAGTTGTTGCGGCCAAACGGTGGGTTCGAGATCGTGACGACGCCACTCGCTTTGATTTTTGTGGTCAAAAAGTTTGCCTTCTTGACCGCCGAGTGGTGCGGCTCGATGTCATAGGCGACGACCTCGCGAACCCCGGCCGCCAGCGCAGCCTCGACGAATGCTCCGGTGCCGCCGGCCGGCTCTATTACGGTTCGGTCGGCGAGGTCGGGCACCACTGCCGCAACCTCGGCAACCAGGCGGTCGGCCAGCTCGCGCGGCGTGTAGTACTGCTCTTTGCCGGTGACCCTGCGATTGCCCAGCTTGGGCGCTCGGGCAACACTCGCGACTGACATAACCTCAAGCCTAGCCCTCGGTGTTAGGCTGAAACGCTGACCTAGGGGAGTCGCGAAAAGCAACGAAGCTTAGCCCGAAAGAGACCATGTCTGACAACCGTGAACCCATGATCGTCGCCAAGAATCTGACGAAGACCTACAAAGATTTCGTCGCAGTCGACGGCATCAACTTTGAGGTCAAGAAGGGCGAATCCTTCGGCCTGCTTGGCCCCAACGGCGCCGGCAAATCAACGACCATGCGCATGATCGCATCCACGTCTACTCGCACCTCGGGCGAGCTGACCATTCTGGGCAAAGACCCAAACAAGAGCGGCCCGGAGATTCGCGCGCACCTCGGCGTTGTGCCGCAGCAAGACAACCTCGACCGCGAGCTCAAGGTCTGGGAGAACCTCATGGTTTACGGCCGCTACTTTGGCCTGAGCCGCAAGTTTTTGAAGGGCAAGATCGAGGAGCTTCTCGACTTTGCCCAGCTGCAAGAGAAGCGCAACAACAAGACCGAAGAGCTCTCGGGCGGCATGAAGCGTCGCCTAACTATTGCCCGCGGCCTCATCAACGAGCCAGAGATTCTGATGCTCGACGAGCCCACCACCGGCCTCGACCCGCAGGCCCGTCACATTCTCTGGGACCGCCTGTTTCGCCTGAAAGAAAAGGGCGTCACTCTGGTGATTACTACCCACTACATGGATGAAGCCGAGCAGTTGTGCGACCGCCTCGTGGTGATGGACAAGGGCAAGATCATGGCCGAGGGAACCCCTGCCAACCTGATCAAGGAGTACTCGAGCAAAGAGGTGCTCGAGGTGCGCTTCGGCAGCGAGAACAACGAGGGCGTTGCCGAGCAGCTTCGTGGCATCGCCGAACGACTCGAGGTCTTGCCAGACCGCATCCTGATTTATGTCGAAAACGGCGAGCAGGCGCTCGAGCAGATTCTGGCCAAGGGCCTGAAGCCGGTGACCTCGCTGGTGCGTCGTAGCTCGCTCGAGGACGTCTTCTTGCGACTCACCGGCAGAAGCCTGGTCGAATAGTGAGCATCATCGAAACCTCTTGGCAGGGGGCCACCAAGCTGGTCAACCCCGCGCTGATCAAGGTCTGGGGCGCCTGGTTTGTTGCCGAGTATCGGCTGAAGAACATGTCAAAGTGGTCGCTCGCGATCGTGGCATTCGGCCTCGGCAACCCGATTCTGTACTTGCTTTCGGTGGGCATCGGAATCGGTTCGCTGATCAACAAGGCGCAGGGTTCGCACGGCATCGAAGGCGTGCCATACCTAACATTCCTGGCTCCGGCTCTGCTCGCGACCGCCGCCATTCAAGGCGCCATGGATGAGGTGACGTTTCCGACACTCGAGGGCTTCTCGTGGACCCGCGTGTTCTTCTCAATGAACGCCACCGCGATCACCGCTCGGCAGATTGTCGGCGGCGTGATGATCGCGTCGATGGCTCGCTGCATCCTGACGACTTTTCTCTATGAGGCGGTGCTGCTGGGATTCGGAGCTATCGAGTGGTCGGCGGTGCTGCCAATGGCGGCATACGCGGTGTTCGCGGGGTTTGCCTTTGCCTCGCTGATGCTCGGCGTCACCTCGTTCGTAAAAGAGGATGACGGCTTCTTTGCCATCGTCGGCCGATTCATCATCGCCCCAATGTTTATGTTCTCTGGCACGTTCTACCCAATCTCGACCCTGCCGATCTATTTGCAGTGGATCGGCTGGATCTCGCCGCTGTGGCACGCCACCAACGCCGGTCGTGCGCTGGCTTACGGGCATCCGGTTGCTGGCTGGCTCATGTTTGTGCACACCGCTTATCTGGCGCTCATGATCGTCGCGGGCTTCTGGATGGCGAATCGTCAGTTCGAGAAGAGGTTGGCCGAATGAGCCTGGTTAATGCGGCCGTAGATTCGGCCATCGCCATCGCAGAGCGTCACGCCAATCGCCCCGGCGCCGGCCTCTACGCGGGCCGTTCGCGCGTGGTGATCGAGCGCGCCTATTACGCGCTCAAGTCGTCGACCTGGGTCATCGTGGCGAGCGGTTTCGTCGAGCCGGTCTTCTATTTGCTGGCCTTTGGCTTTGGCCTGGGCAACCTCATCGGTGGCGTCTCGGATGGCAACGGAGCGCCTGTGAGTTATGCGGCATACATTGCGCCGGCCCTTTTGGCCACCAGCGCCATGAACGGCGCAATCTATGACTCGACCTGGAACGTCTTTTTCAAGATGCACTTCGGCAAGCTCTATCAGGGCATGCTGTCTACCTCGCTGGGCCCAGTTGATGTGGCGATGGGCGAGATCGCCTGGGCGCTGCTGCGCGGGCTAACCTACGCCATCGGCTTTATGGCCGTCGTGGCTCCGATGGGGCTGATCCACTCTTGGTGGGGAATCATGGCGATTCCGGCCGCATCGCTAATCGCGTTCGGCTTCGCATCCGTGGGAATGGGCATCACGTCGTACTTGACGAACTTTCAGCAGATGAACTGGGTCAACTTTTTCATGCTGCCGATGTTTTTGTTCTCGGGCACGTTTTATCCGCTAACGGTGTATCCGCAGTGGTTGCAGTGGGTCATCGAGGCGATGCCGCTGTGGCAGGGAATCCAGTTGATTCGCGGTTTCACCTTGGGCGTGCTCGACATCTCGATGCTCGGCCACGTGGCCTACTTTGTGGTGATGATCGCTGGTGGCTTGTTCTTTACGACCAAGCGACTAACCGCGTTGTTCCTGCGTTAGGCAAGAACTACTTCGACTGAATGACACCCCAGACCACGGCGAACACGATGTTCAGGGTGGTTAGACCGGCGATGGTCGGCACAACCCATACGGGGGTCTTGTCTTTTTTGTTGAAGGTGTAGGCGACGAAGAAAATCACCGTGATGACGATGGCCTTGAGGCCGATGACAACGTTGTTGAGCTCCTCAGTGTGCATGGCCTCGACCAAGCCGATCATGCCGAAACCGGTGATGAGCATCAGCCAGGCGCCGTGGATGATGCCCGCGTTGACCTTTTGGCCCTTGGCGATGTCTTTGAGCTGATAGAAGAAGCCCGAGAGCAGGGCTCCGACACCCAGTAGGTGAATGACGAGAAGGATTCTGTTAGTTAGTTCCATGGGAGCCAGCTACCTTTCTTGCGCAGACCGCTTATGCCCTCAGTCTAGCCATCGCGATCGCGGCCTCGACGGCTTCTGCACCCTTGTCTTCGCTTGAGTCGGCAAGGCCGGCACGGTCGAGCGCCTGCTGCTCGGTATCAACGGTGAGCAGGCCAAAACCTACCGGCACATCGTGGTCGAGCTGCACGCGGGTTAGGCCCTGGGTTGCGGAATCGCAGACGTATTCGAAGTGGGGAGTGCCACCTCGAATCACAACGCCGAGCGCGATGATGGCATCGGCACCCTCTTGAGCGGCCCACTGTGCCGCTAGTGGCAGTTCAAACGCTCCTGGCACTCGCACCACCGAATAGATGTCGTTGCCGGCCGCCTTCAGCGCGCGCTCGGCTCCCGCCAGCAGTGCATCCGTGATCTGGGTGTGCCAGGTTGTGACAATGACGGTTACGGCTAGGCCGCTTGCGTCGATCTGAATCTTTGGGGCTCCCGCTCCACTCATTTAGTTGTTTCCCTTCAGGTCTTCTGGCAACATGTGGCCCATGCGCTCGCGCTTGGTCTCAAGGTAGTTGGCATTTTCGGCGGCCTGGCCGACGATGATTGGCACATACTCGTTGACCTGGATGCCGGCATCGGTGAGGTACTTGCTCTTGGCCGGGTTGTTGGTCATCAGGCGCACAGATTTCACGCCCAAATCTCCAAGGATGCTCACCGCCGCGCCATACTCGCGGTTCTCGCTCGGCAGGCCGAGCGCCAGGTTTGCATCGACGGTGTCGTAGCCCTGGTCTTGCAGCGCGTATGCCTTGAGCTTGTTGAGCAAGCCGATTCCGCGACCCTCTTGGCCACGCAGATATACGACGATGCCGCCGCGTGGGTCGTTGGCGATCTTCTCGAGCGCGAAGTCGAGCTGTGGCCCGCACTCGCACTTGACCGACCCAAAGGCCTCGCCCGTGATGCATTCGGAGTGCAGGCGAACCAGCACGTCGTCGCCGGTAGGGTTGCCGGCGATGATGGCGACGTGGTCGGCAGTGGTCTTGATGTCGTAGTAGCCGCGAACTCGGAAGTTGCCGTGGATGGTCGGCAGCTTGGCTTCGGCCTCAAACCGGATTCGGTTGGTCGGGCTGGTCACGCGCTCGATGGGGTTCGACTGAATGTAGCGAACCAGCTGCTCGATGGTGATTACCGGCAGGCCCTTCTTGGCACCGACCTCCATGAGCTCTGGCAGGCGCATCATCGAACCGTCGGCCGAGACCATCTCGCCGATGACGCCAACCGGGGTGAGCCCGGCCAGGCGCAGCAGGTCAACGGCTGCCTCGGTGTGACCACCGCGGGCGAGCACGCCGTGCGGGTGTGCGCGCAGCGGCAACATGTGTCCTGGTCGAATCAGGTGCTTGGCGGTCGCATCCTTGCTAGCCAGGATGCGCGCGGTAAGCGTGCGGTCTTCGGCGCTAACGCCGGTGCTGATGCGGTCGGTCGCATCGACGGTCACGGTGTAGTTGGTGTGGTGCGAATCCTGGTTGTTCAGCACCATGAGCGGCAGGTCGAGCTCGTTGGCGCGAGTCTCCTCCATGGGCACGCACAAGAATCCTGTGGTGTTCGCGACGATCCAGGCCATCCACTCGGGGCTGACCAGCTCGGCGGCGATGATCGCATCGCCCTCGTTCTCGCGGTTTTCGTCGTCGGCAACGAGCACGGGCTTGCCGGCTCGCAGCGCATCCAGCGCTTGTTCGATACTCGATAGGCTCACTTGCCACTCCTTGCTTCGAGCAGACGCTCGATGTGCTTGGCCATTACGTCGGCCTCAACGTTGATCTTGTCGCCCGGCTGCTTTGAGCCGAGGGTGGTGAGACGCAGGGTCTCTGGAATCAGGCTCAGGCCGACGAAGTCTTCGCCAACCTCGTTCACGGTGAGGCTGATGCCGTCGAGCGTGATCGAGCCCTTGAGCACGACGTACTTCATGAGGTCGGCTGGGATGCGGATGCGAACCCAATCCCAGTTTTCGCTCGGCTCGCGGCTGATTACCTCGCCGACGCCGTCGACGTGGCCGAGCACCATGTGGCCGCCAAAGCGCGTGGCCGCGTTCATTGCGCGCTCGAGGTTGACCTTGTCGCCAACCTTGAGGTCGCCGAGGTTGGTGAGGCGCAGGGTCTCGTTCATCACGTCGGCGGTGAACCGCTTGCCCTCGATCTCGACGGCGGTTAGGCAGGCTCCGCAGATCGCGATTGAGTCGCCGCGGTTGAGGTCTTCGGTGGTGACGGTGCCGGCAAAGGTGATGCGCTTGGCGTCATCCTGGTTTTCGATGGCGACAACTTCGCCCAGTTCTTCAATGATTCCCGTGAACATCAGGATTCCTTTCGGGTGGCGCGAATAAAGATGTCGTTGCCGAGGCGCTTGACCTCGGCGAATTCGAGCTGGATGGCATCGCTCATGGTGGCGATGTCGAGGTTGCGAATCGCGGTTCGGTCGCCGCCGATAAGCAGGGGAGCCTGATAGACGATGAACTCGTCGACGAGGCCGAGGCGGGCGAACTTGCTGGCGACCTTGGGGCCGCCCTCGACCCACACGTGACGCACCCCGCGCAAAAAGAGCTCGGCTAGAGCGCCGTGAATCGAGCGGGTTCTGAAGTGCACGCTCGGGGCGTCGTCGTTGAAGACGCGCTTGTCGGTTGGCAGCTCGGTCTCGCCGAGCACGACCCTCAGCGGCTGGTGTTCATAGAGCGTGCCGTCTGGCTTGCGAGCCGTGAGTTCTGGGTCGTCGGCGAGCACGGTTCTGGTGCCAACGAGAATCGCGTCGACGCGGCTGCGGCGCTCGTGCGAATCGGCGCGCGATTCGGGGCCGCTGATCCACTTGCTGGTGCCGTCTTCGGCGGCGGCGCGACCGTCTAGGCTGGCCGCCCACTTT
>JBEGJS010000073.1:0-2814 GCA_041184485.1 Actinomycetota bacterium
GTTTCGTCGAGTTCTGGCTGCACGAGATATTTCAGTCGGCGCATCAATAGCTGATAGATCGAGTCGGTGTCATCGGTGGTCGATTCGATCGAGAACCTGCGGTAGTGATCCTTCTTGGGCAGTCCGTCTTCGAAAACCACCATGGATGCGACCACGCCGGTGCCGGCCAGATGCGAAACGTCGAAGCACTCGATGCGCAACGGCGCGTTTTCGAGAGCCAGGTTGCGTTGGATGCCGGCCAGCGCGTCGGCTCGCGCGGTGAAGTCTGAGCTGCGTCTGGTCTTGTAGACCGAAAGCGCGTGCTTGGCGTTGGTGAGTGCGGTCGCCGCTAGGGCCGCCTTGTCGCCGCGCTGCGGAATTCTCAGGTCGACTTTTGCTCCGCGCACCTGCGTGAGCCACTGGCTGAGCGCATCCGCGTCTTCGGGCAACTCTGGCACGAGCACCTCGCGCGCCGGCAGGTTTGGCTCGGCATTCTCGATCGACCCATAGACGTTCTGAAGCAGGTATTCGACGAGTTCGCCGTCGCTTCGCTCGAGCTCCTTGTCGACCACCCATCCTTGAACTCCGCGGATGCGGCCGCCACGCACCTTGAACAGCGAGACCGCCGCCACCAGCTCGTCTTGCGCGATGCCGAATAGGTCGGCGTCGGTCTGGTCGCTGAACACCACAGTTGACTTTTCGAGCACCGTCTCGAGCGCCTCGACGTCGTCGCGCAGGCTCGCCGCGAGCTCGTACTGCTGCTGCTCGGATGCTTCGAACATGCGGTTGCGAAGGTCGGCGACGACCTTGGTGTCGTTGCCAGACATGAAGTCGACGAAGTCTTTGGCCACGGCCTTGTGCTCGGTCGATGTGACTCGATCGACGCACGGCGCGGCGCACTTGCCGATATCGCCGAGCAGGCACGCTCGCTTCGCGCTCTTGGCCCGCTGGTAGACACCGGTGCTGCACGAGCGAACCGGGTACACCTTGAGGAGCGCATCCAGGGTCTCGCGCACCGCCCAGGCCTGAGTGTATGGGCCAAAGTAGCGCACGCCTTTGAGCTCGCGATTGCGGGTGATGAAGGCACGCGGCACGGCATCGCCCATCGAGACGGCGAGGTACGGGTATGACTTGTCATCCTTGAAGACGACGTTGAACGGCGGGTCGTACTGCTTGATCCAGGTGAACTCGAGCTGCAGCGCCTCGAACTCGGTCTTCACGATTGTCCACTGCACGTCGACGGCGCTAGTGACCATGCGGCGCGTGCGTTCGTGCAGGCTCTCGAGCGGGCCAAAGTAGTTGCTCAGGCGGGCGCGCAGATTCTTGGCCTTGCCAACGTAAAGCACCCGACCTGATGCATCGAGCCAGCGATAAACGCCTGGGTCGGTTGGGATCTCGCCGGTCTTAGGTCGCCAGCTCAGGGCTTCGGCCATGGTGCTCCCCTAGCCCAGGATCTCTTTCAAGAAAGCGCCGGTGAACGACTTCGAATTCTTGGCAACCTGCTCTGGTGTTCCCGTGGCAACGATCTCGCCGCCGCGCGAGCCGCCCTCGGGGCCGAGGTCAATAACCCAGTCTGCGTTCTTGATCACGTCGAGGTTGTGCTCGATGACGATCACGGTGTTGCCCTTCTCGACCAACCCGTTGAGCACGATGAGCAGCTTGCGAACATCCTCGAAATGCAGGCCGGTGGTCGGCTCGTCGAGCACATAGATGCTGCGGCCGTATGAGCGGCGCTGAAGTTCGGTTGCCAACTTGACGCGCTGGGCTTCGCCGCCCGAAAGCGTTGTCGCGCTCTGACCGAGTTGCACGTAGCCGAGACCAACCTCGACGAGGGTCTCGAGGTAGCGCGCAATTGAGGTGATCGGTGCGAAGAACTCGGCCGCCTCACTGATTGGCATCGACAGCACCTCGCTGATGTTCCTGCCCTTGTAGCGAACCTGCAGCGTCTCGCGGTTGTATCGAGCCCCGTGGCAAACCTCGCAGTCAACGTAGACGTCTGGCAAGAAGTTCATTTCGATCTTGAGCGTGCCGTCGCCGCTGCATGCCTCGCATCGGCCGCCCTTGACGTTGAACGAGAAGCGACCCTGCTGATAGCCGCGGGCCTTCGACTCCTGGGTCTCGGCGAATAGCTTGCGAATGTGGTCGAAGACGCCCGTGTAGGTCGCCGGGTTCGAACGCGGGGTTCGGCCAATCGGTGCCTGGTCGACGTGTACGACCTTGTCGAGCTGCTCGAGGCCTTCTACTCGGATGTGCCTGCCGGGCACTCCCTTTGCGCCGTTGAGCGCGTTTGCGAGCACCTCGTAGAGCACGTCGTTGACCAGCGATGACTTGCCAGAGCCCGAAACGCCGGTGACTGCGGTCAGAGTGCCCAGCGGAAACTCGACGGTGACATCCTTGAGGTTGTTCTCTTTGGCGCCGACGACCTTGAGCTTGCGGTCGGGGTCGAGTGGGCGGCGCTTCGCTGGGGTGGCGATCGACTCGCGGCCGGCCAAGAAGGCTCCCGTGATCGAGCGCTCGTTCTTTAGCAACTTCTCGTATGGGCCGCTGTGCACGACCTCGCCGCCGTGGATGCCGGCACCCGGGCCGATGTCGACCACCCAGTCGGATGCCTTGATGGTGTCTTCGTCGTGCTCGACCACGAGCAGCGTGTTGCCGAGGTCGCGCCGCGGGCACGCTCTCTGGCGGCGAGGCACAGCGCATCCGCCTTGCCACCCAGATTGGCTCAGGCCTCACCGGCGTTCTCTACGTCCTGGATGAGCCGTCCATCGGCCTCCACCAGCGCGACAACCGCCGACTCATCGACACCCTGATCAAGCTGCGCGACCTCGGCAACAC
>JBEGJS010000074.1:0-3494 GCA_041184485.1 Actinomycetota bacterium
AGCCTTAACCTGGCATCTTTGCCGCCGAGCCTGTTCTTGCACGCCGAGGACGATAAGTACGTGCCCGTCGAACCTGTTCGAGCACTGGTTGCACGTTCTTCAGGGCGTTTCACGCTTCGGGAATTTGCCTCGGGAGGGCACGTGAAATCTTGGAACTGTCAGCCAAAAGAATGGACCGGCGCGGTTCGAGACTTTCTCGACGAGCTACTTGGCTAGCTTGTAGATCCAGCGGTGGCCAAAGTTGGCGGTGTCGCCGAGGTGCCATCCTTGTTCGAATAGATCTGCGACCAAGTCATACTGGCCGATCCCGCCCGTGGCACTAATCACGATTTCGTCGACCACCTGAGCAGCAACGGCAATCCTCAACAGGTTTAGCCCTCCCTCAAACAAGATCCGGGTTTTGCCAGATGCAGCCAGCCCACCAATGGCATCGCGGATGCCAACCTCGGGCGTCCCCGCGGCATCGGCCGCAATAACAAAGGTGCCAAGGGAGCCAGGCTTTGCGACGGCTGGCACATCCGCCACGCTTGCGGGGTCACGAGTGAAGATTGCGATTGCGATGCGCTCAGACGGTTTGTATTGCTCGGCCCTCGCGGTGGCTCCACCGGTGAGCGCGACAGCGGCCAACGACCTAGCGGTTAGCAGCAATGCCCGGTCATCCTCGTCTGAAACGTCGGCACTGGTGCCCGTTTCACCGGTGGTAGAACCGGCGGCTCCCAACGCCAGGATAGCCCTCACGCCTTCGAGTGGCTGAAGCCATTCGGCTAGCTCTGCGCGGCTCGCTAGACGCTTGGGCAACTATCCGCGCTTCTCTCGGATCTGGCGCTTGATGCGGCCGAGTATGCCTCGCATGCCACGAAGACGGAGTGGCGAGATGGCCTCGGAGAGGCCAAGCTTGTTTGGAAAGTCGTCATCGAAGGCCAAGATTTCATCGGCGCTGTGTCCGTTGAGCACAGTGTTCAAGATCGATGCAAAACCTCGAGTTGTTGGCGCTTCAGCCGGAGCAGAGAAGAAAAGGTCGACGGTGTCGTCTGGCTTAACCTCGGCGAAGACGTAGACGGGGGACTGGCATTCTTCAACGCGCTCGAGCAGCTCTAGATGCCCCTCGTAACGGGCAGGAAGCCCCGGCAGTTGCTCGGAGAATTCGAGCAACAGGCCGAGGCGTTCCTTAAGACTGAACGAGTTGAAATCCTCGATTAGTTCATTCGCGTTTTGCGCGGTTTGTGACAACTAGGCGACCTTTGTGTACGAGCCAGGCTCGGTGCCCTTCACGATAGGAACACGAACGAGCGAACCGTATTCGGTCCATGAGCCATCGTAGTTGCGAACGCCTTCGAAGCCCAAGAGGTAGGTCAGCACGAACCAGGTGTGACTCGAGCGCTCTCCGATGCGGCAGTAGGCGATGATGTCGTCGCCATTCTTGAGTCCGGCACCGTCGAGGTAGATCGCCTCGAGCTCGGCGCGCGACTTGAAGGTCTTGTCTTCGTTTGCAGCCTTGGCCCACGGCACAGAAGCTGCTCCAGGCACGTGCCCACCGCGCAGCGCACCCTCTTCTGGGTACGCAGGCATGTGGGTACGCTCGCCCGAGTACTCCTCTGGCGAACGCACGTCGATTAGTGGCTTGCCGAGGTGGGCCAGAACGTCATCGCGGAACGCACGGATCGCGGTGTCATTGCGCTCGATTACCGGGTATTCGGTTGGGGCCACGACGGTCTCATCCTTGGTGACGGGCTGACCGTTAGCGATCCAAAGGTCGCGTCCACCATCTAGCAGACGAACATCCTCGTGACCAAACAGCTTGAAGACCCAGAGGGCGTACGAAGCCCACCAGTTGCTCTTGTCGCCGTAGATGACGACGGTCGAGTCGCGACGGATACCCTTGCTCGAGAGAAGGGCAGCAAATCCCTCGCCGTCGAGGTAGTCGCGCAGGATTGGGTCATTCAGCTCGGTGTGCCAGTCGATCTTTACAGAACCAGGGATGTGGCCGGTTTCATAAAGCAAGACGTCTTCGTCGGACTCGACGATAACGACGTCCGGGTTGTCGAGGTTAGCGAGAATCCACTCCTGCGAGACGAGGGCCTCGGGGTGGGCGTATTCGGCGAACTTAGCTGCGGTGTCGATTGGGGCTGGCATCGTGCTGGTGCTTTCTCTGGTGGTTAAACTTGCTAGTAATACAAGCGTAGGTTTCTGCGCGATTCTTCCCCAATCGGTTGGTAATAATTGGCAACTTTCGCAGCAGGCGCGGCAAGTCTTGCGGATCTCAATCCGCACCCAAAGACGTCAGAGCTGCTCGACGAGTTGATTCCGCCGCGCGAGTTCACAGGCGCTAGATTCTCGAACTATGTTCCAGACCCTGCGCACCCATCGCAACAGGCTGCCCTTGAGGCGGCGAAGGTCTTCACCACGGGCAAGCGCTCCGGGGGAATCTTTGGCAAGCGCGCCGAGCCCAAGCCGGGCATCTACTTCGATGGCGGCTTTGGCGTGGGCAAGACTCACCTGCTAGCGGCTGTATTTCACGACATGGCGGGTCGAAAGGCCTTCGGCTCGTTCATGCAGTTCACCTCGTTGGTTGGCGCACTGGGCTTCGCCAAGACCCTCGAAAAACTTGCCGGCTACGACTTTCTGGCAATCGACGAGTTCGAACTAGACGACCCCGGTGACACGATGATCATGTCGCGTCTGCTCAACGAACTCGGGGCCAAGGGCGTGCGGTTCGCCGCGACCTCCAACACACCGCCGAACGCTCTGGGCGACGGAAGATTCGCCGCAGCAGACTTTTTGCGCGAGATTCAGGGCATCGGAGCGCACTTCGAGATGCTTCGAGTCGATGGTGACGACTACAGGCACCGAGCCGTCGGAGCGCACAGCCCTGTATGCACTGGGGAGCAACTCTCCGAGGCCTTCACCTCGAGCCCAAACCCGGCCAGGGTTGCGGTCGATGACTTTGCGGCACTGCTCAACCACCTGTCGCGGTTGCATCCGAGCAAATATGGCCTGTTGTTGAAGAACGTGGATGCGTTGCTACTGACCGACGTTGCGCGCATCGATGACCAGAGCGCGGCGATTCGCTTCGTCTCGTTCATCGACCGAGCCTATGAGTCGCAGATTCGGATTCGAAACTCCGGATTGCCACTTACGGATGTCTTTCGCCCCGACCACCTCGAGGGCGGCTACAAGAAAAAGTACCTCAGAGCGATTTCGCGCATCGGTTCTATGACGAGCGCCGTTTAGCTCTCGCGAGCCGCCAGTCGCAGCAGGCCGAACCCGGCGAGCCCGCTAACCGCCGCAGCAACCAGGGTTGCAACCTTGGCGGAGCCTGCCAGACCTGGGTCAGCGATCAGGGCCTGATCGGCAGCCGCAAAGGCCACGGTGAATCCAACGCCACCGAGCGCGCCAAGGGCCGAAATGCCCAGCCACTCGCGATTAGTTCGAGCTAAGCCAGATGAACTTCTGCCGAGGCAATAGCCTAAGACAATACCCACAAACTTGCCGAT
>JBEGJS010000075.1:0-4731 GCA_041184485.1 Actinomycetota bacterium
TGAGGTTCTGACGCGCCTTCTCATTGATAACCGGACCAACGGTGGTCGCCGGATCGAGTCCGCGACCAGCAACCAGAGCTCCCATGCGATCGGCCATTCGGGCGGCAAACTCATCGACGACTGACTCGTGAACGATGAAACGGTTCGCAGCGGTGCAGGCCTGGCCGATATTGCGCATCTTGGCGAGCATTGCACCGTTCACCGCGGCCTCGAGATCGGCGTCTTCGAATACCAAGAACGGGGCGTTTCCGCCGAGCTCCATCGAGGTGCGAAGGATTCGCTGGGCCGACTGCTCAAGCAGCTTGCGACCGACCTGGGTCGAACCGGTGAAGGTGATCTTTCTCAGGCGCGGGTCGGCGATAACCGGCCCCGAGGTTGCCGCCGAGGTGTTGGTCGTGATCACGTTGACCACGCCGTCTGGCAGGCCTGCCTCTTGAAGGGTCTTGACCAGCAACAGGGTGGTCAGCGGGGTTAGCTCGGCGGGCTTGACCACAATCGTGCAGCCGGCGGCCAGCGCCGGGCCAATCTTGCGGGTCGCCATCGCGAGCGGAAAGTTCCAGGGCGTAATCGCAAAGGCCGGGCCGACCGGGCGCTGGGCAACTAGCATGCGACCGGTGCCCTCGGGCGATGTGCCGTAGCGGCCCGAAATGCGCACGGCCTCTTCGCTAAACCAGCGCAAGAACTCGTTGCCGTAGGCGACCTCGCCGCGAGCCTCGGCGATCGGCTTGCCCATCTCGAGGCTGATCAGCGTGGCAAAGTCTTCGGCCCGCTCGCGCACAAGTTCAAACGTCTTGCGCAGAATCTCGCCGCGCACGCGAGGCGCGGTCTTGGCCCAAGACTCCTGGGCGGCGTCAGCCGCCGCGAGCGCTGCGAGCGCATCCTTGCTGGTGGCGTTGGCAATCTCAAGCAGCACCTTGCCGGTGGCGGGGTCTTCGACCGAAATCTGACCTTCGCCAGAGCCCTGCACCCACTTGCCGTCGATGAACAGCCCGGTCGGAACCGTCGCTAGGAGGTCCTTTTCTGAAAGCGCCATTGCTCTGCCTGTCTTTGCTCTTGGTGTTTGGTTAGTCGTTTGAAAGCTTCACGCCGCAACGATAAAAGCCGGTCACGACGTTGTCGATTGCATCCTTGGCGTTGTCTTGCACGTTACCCAGCGCATAGACCGCAAAGGTCAGGTCGGTGCCGTCTTTGGCGTGGATGATTCCCGCGAGCGTGTATCCGTGCTTGATCCAGCCGGTCTTAGCCTGGATGCGCCCGGCCGCGTCGAGGTTTGCCCCGCCAAAGCGATTCGCGAGCGAGCCAGACTCGTGCGAGACCGGCAGCCCCTGACTGATGTATTTGAAGTCTCCGTAGGTGTTGACCACGAGCTTGAGAAGCTGGGTGAAGAAGATCGGCGCGACCCGGTTGTTGTCTGACAGGCCCGAACCGTCAATGAGCGTGACCTTGGAGAAGTCGAGCCCGGTGGTGGCCAGCGCCTTCTTGATGGCGATATCGATGCTGTTGAACGAGCCCGAGTAGCCCTGCTTGATGGCCACCAGGCGGGCCAAGTATTCGGCCTCGGTGTTGTCTGAGACCAGCAACATGTGTTTCACAAGCGTGCTGATCGGCTGCGAGTGCACGCTGCCAACCTGGATGGCGTCGTTCGGGGTGACCGCCTGCGAGACCTTCGCGCCGTGAGCATTAGCTCCGAGAGCTCGCTTAAACCAGGTGCCCACGTTCTCAACGGGAGTCAGGCTTCGAGTAGAAGTCTCGGCCGTTGGGTCGGCGCGGTCGCCATCGGCCTCGAGCGCGGTGATCAGCGGGGTGGAGCCCATGGTGCGCTCTGCGGTATCCCAGGTTGGCTGCCAGGTAGGGCCGCTAAACAGGCTCGCATCGAGCACGATTCGAGTGATTTTTTGGCCCGCCAAGGCCGCGTTCACCTGAACGGCGAGGTCGTTGAGCTTTGGGGCATCCTTGTAGACGGTTTGCACGCCGGCACGGGTTCTCGACAGGGTCGGGTCGCCGGCACCGCGCAGGTAGATGACCCCCGGATCGGTCGCATCCTGATAGACGTTCGTGGTGATTACGTAGTTTGCGCCGAGCGACTGCAGGGCCGCGGCGGCGATGATGAGCTTGAGGGTCGAGGCGGTTGCCGACGGCGTCTGGGCACCGCGATCAAACAGGACCTCGTCGGTCAGCGGGTTGACTACGACGGCCTGAAAATCGCCGAGGCGCTTGTCTTTTATGAGCTTTGCGACCGAGCAGGTTCGCCCGCTGCTTGGGCTTGGCGACGCCGATGGGCTTGCCGACTGATTGCCAGGGTCGGTGGTCGGTTCGGTGCTCGGGGCTGCGTTATTCGAGCCAGACGACGAGCCGAGATTTAGGCCAAAAATGAGAAGCGCGAGCACCACAGCGCCGGATGCCAAACCTATTGCAATCGAGCGCAGATACGCGACCTTTGAAGACAATTCGACTCCTGACCTAACCCCTCAATGCTACCTTTCGCGGCGATACACTTGAGCCATGAAGCGCATCTCTGCAGTTCTCGCAACCCTCTCTTTGGCTCTTCTTGGAGCCGCAGTTCTTGGCACCCCAGCCCAGGCTCACGACACCGTTCAGAGCACCTCGCCGGTGGCTGGCGAGACAGTCGAGGCTGGCATCATCAGCGTTGCCATCACCTTCGAAGAGCCTCTAATGCAGACGGCAACTGGCCCCGGCGGCGCTTCTGAAATCATGGTCTCTAGCCCCGACGGCTCAAGCCCCACTTCGTGCGCGTCGATTGCGAGCGGCAACGAACTTATTGCCCAGACCGAGGTCGAAACTCCGGGCACCTACACCGTCACCTGGCGAGGAGTCGCCGAGGATGGGCACGTGCTCAGCGACAGTTACGAGTTCACCGTAAAGAACTCGAACGGCTACCAGTCGAGCGGCGCCGTTTCCGCCTGCCCGATGGCCAGCGGCATCAACCAAACCGGTGTTGGAGCCGAGCCTGAAGCTAGCGCCACTCCCTACGGTGTCTCTGGCAGCAACTCAGACACTGGCACCCCCGTTGCTTCACCACTCAACTTCGGCGGAATGCAGCCTATCGACGGCCTAATCTATGGCTTTGGCGTGATCACGATCGTCTCGATCATCGGTGGCGTCATGATGCAGCGCAAGCAGCGTCGTCAGCTCGATAAGCACCTAGACCAAGACTAGGTTTAGGCCTTAGCCGTTTGGGTTGACCAGGCGGTCAACGTCACCCAAGATGCCGTCGAAGGCATCCGCGGTTAGCAGACCAAGCTCAAGCACAACCTCGCGCACCGACTTGCCCTCGACGAGCGCCTTCTTGGCTACCGCGGTCGCGTTCTCATAGCCAATCGTCGGCGACAGCGCTGTGACCAGGCCGATCGAATGTTCGACGTCGCTGCGAAGTTTGTCGGCGTTTGCCGTGATGCCAGAGATGCAGCGGTCGGCCAGGGTGTAGATTCCCTGACGCAGCTGCGTGATGCTCATCATCAGGGCGCGACACATGATGGGCTCAAACGCGTTGAGCTGCAGCTGCCCCGCCTCGGCCGCCATCGTCACTGTCATGTCGTTGCCAATGACTGCGAAGGCGATTTGGTTGACCACCTCGGGAATCACGGGGTTCACCTTGCCCGGCATGATCGACGAGCCGGCCTGGCGCGGCGGCAGGTTGATCTCGCCGAAACCCGCGCGCGGGCCACTCGAGAGCAGTCGCAGATCGTTCGCGGTCTTGCTCAACTTGACGGCAACTCGCTTCAATACGCCAGACACCATCACGAAGACACCGGCATCCTGGGTGGCTTCGACCATGTCTTCGGCGACCACAAACGGGATGCCAGCGAGCGTGCTGAGGCGGTTACAGGCGGCGGTTGCGTAGCCGCGCGGCGCGTTGAGCTGCGTTCCGATAGCTGTGCCACCGAGGTTGATTTCGCAGAGCAGCGGAATCACGTCGCGAACGCGCTGTTCGTCTTCGGCGGTCATCCGCGCGAAGGTGGCGAACTCTTGGCCCAGGGTCATCGGCACGGCATCTTGCAACTGGGTGCGACCCATCTTGATGACCTTGGCGAACTCGTCGGCCTTGGCCGTGTAAGCCTCGCGCAGGTGCGCCATGGCGGTCAGCAGCTCGCGCAGCTCGATGATCAGCGCGACCTTGAGGGCCGTTGGGTAAACGTCGTTGGTCGACTGCGACATATTGACGTGATTAAGCGGATGCAGCGACTCGTAATCGCCCTTGGCCTTGCCGAGGTGTTCGAGTGCTCGGTTTGCGATGACCTCGTTGGCGTTCATGTTGGTGCTCGTGCCCGCACCGCCCTGAATCGCGTCGACCACGAACTCTGCATCGAGCTTGCCCGCGGCTACGTCTTCGCAGGCCGCGATGATCGCGTCGTGCAGATCTTTTGGCAATTCACCGAGTTGGTTGTTGGCGTCTGCCGCAGCCTCTTTTACGTGGGCGAGGGCTCGAATCAGGCTGCGATAGTGTCCGATGGGCACGCCGCTGATGGGAAAATTCTCGACCGCTCGGGCGGTGTGGATTCCCCAGTAGGCATCCGAGGGAATCTCTAGGTTGCCGAGAAGGTCATGTTCGAGCCGCATTGCTGACATGCCTTCAGTCTGGCACTACTTTCGGCTGAAACGAATCAGTCGCAGCGCGTGAATCGCGACCACGGCGAATCCAACGAGCCAGAGCACCGGTGTGCCCTGCGCTGCCAGAATCGCGCTTGCAACTAGCGCCAGGTAGAGCACAAC
>JBEGJS010000076.1:0-2716 GCA_041184485.1 Actinomycetota bacterium
GCCGCAAAGCATCCGAGCTACTACGGTGTGCCGAGTTCGGCACCTTCGCTCGAGGGCTATCTCTTTCCGGCAACGTACTCGTTTGCCAAGTCGGCCAGCGCCAAGTCGATCATCCGTGAAATGGTGACCCGGATGAAGCAAGAGCTTGATCGCTTCGGTGTGTCAAAGAAAAACTGGCACAGCACCCTGACCTTGGCGTCGATCGTGCAAAAAGAGGCCCGCCAGAGCGACGACTTTTATCGCGTCTCGCGAGTGTTCAAGAACCGAATCGCCGCCGGCATGGCCCTGCAATCTGACGCCACGGTTTCGTACGGCACCAACGGCACCACCGTGACCACCACTGACGCCCAGCGCGCCGACCCGAATGGCTACAACACCTATGTGCACACTGGCCTGCCAATCGGGCCTATAAGCGCGCCTGGGGCAACGGCGATCGATGCCGCTCTGCACGCAGCGTCGGGATCGTGGCTATATTTCTGCACAGTAAACCTGCAAACCGGTGAGACAGTTTTCAGCACCACGTTCGCAGAGCACGAAAGAGCAGTTGCCCAGTTCCAAGCCTGGCTGCAACAGAATCCGGGATGGAATGGCTAGTAAATACGCTGTGATTGGTTCGCCCATTTCACACTCGAAGTCGCCGGTATTGCACCGAGCCGCATATCGCGTTCTAGGCGTCGACTGGGACTACCAGGCATACCTCGTTGAGCCAGGCCAGGTTAGCGACTTTGTCGCAGAGCTGGGTGACGACCTCACCGGCGTGAGCGTGACCATGCCACTCAAAGAAGAAGCCTTTCGGTTCGCCGACGAGCACGACCGCTGGTCGCAAGCAACCGGCGTGGCAAACACACTCTGGCGTCCAGAGCTCTCGACCTGGTTCTCTTTCAACACCGACGTCTTCGGCCTTGCTCGGGCGATCAGCGAAAACATGGATGAGCGCCCCGAGAGCATTCTGGTGCTTGGCTCTGGCGCGACCGCAAAGTCTGCCGTGGCCGCCGCGATCAGCTTAGGAATCGAAGACATTCGCATCTGGGCCAGAAACGGCGCCGCTGTCTCTCGCATTCAGCAGATGGGCGTTGGGCTCGGAGCAAAGATTAGGCGCGAACGTTCGCTCTCGGCAGCCAGGGCAAGCGGTCGACTCGTGATTTCGACTCTGCCGGCCGGCGCCTTTGCCGAGCACCGCAAGGCGCTCACGGCTGGGTTGTTCGGCAAAGCGCTCAAGAGCACGCTGCTCGACGTTGCCTATGCGTCCTCGACAGACTCGGCGGCAGAGGCGTGGGCGGCCCAGGGCCGACCGGTCATCCACGGAATTGAAATGCTGATCTGGCAGGCGGTTGCGCAGTTGAGAATCTTTGTCAACGGTTCACCAGACGCCGAACTGCCTAATGAAGCCGCGGTGGTTGCTGCCATGCGCCACGATCTCGAGACTCTCGAGCAGGCTTAGCCCCAGCGTCAACTCTTGCCCTGCCCCTGTGGCAGAATTGAGGGCATGTTACGTTGGATCACAGCGGGGGAGTCGCACGGCCCCGAACTAGTCGCCGTGCTCGAAGGTTTGCCCGCGGGCGTGCCAATTACTACCGCTGAGGTTCAGGATTCGCTGGCCCGTCGCCGACTTGGCTACGGCCGCGGCGCTCGCATGAAGTTTGAGCAAGACGAGGTCAGCCTAAGCGGTGGCGTTCGTCACGGCCTCACCATGGGCGGACCAGTTGCGATCACCGTTGGCAACACCGAGTGGCCAAAGTGGCAAGACGTTATGTCGGCAGATCCCGTCGACCCCGAGAAGCTGTCGGGCGCCCGCGCAGAGGCCCTTACGCGGCCTCGGCCAGGCCACGCAGACTTCACCGGCATGCAGAAATACGGCTTTCTCGACAGCCGTCCGGTGCTCGAGCGCGCTAGTGCCCGTGAGACTGCAGCCCGCGTTGCCCTGGGCCGCGTTGCATCGAACTTCTTGAACGAGCTCGGCATTAACCTCGTGACCCACACCGTTTCGATAGGCACGGTCTCAACTCCTGCATCCGCAGAGCTTCCGACACCCGCCGACCTTGAGGCGATAGACGCCGACCCAGTGCGCAGCTTTCACGCTGCAACTTCGGCGGCTATGGTCGCCGAAATCGACCAGTGCCACAAAGATGGCGACACCCTCGGCGGAGTTGTCGAGACTCTGGTCTATGGCATGCCTCCGGGCGTCGGCTCCTTCGTTCACTGGGATCGCCGTCTCGACGCGCAACTCGCTTTCGCGCTGATGGGCATTCAGGCAATCAAGGGCGTAGAGGTCGGTGACGGCTTCGAGACGGCTCGCCGTCGCGGCTCGGCAGCCCACGACGAAATTGAGCGTGGCGAAGACGGTCTAGTTCGCCGTCTGACCGACCGCGCTGGCGGCATCGAGGGCGGAATGAGCAACGGTGGAATTCTTCGCGTGCGCGCGGCAATGAAGCCAATCAGCACGATTCCGCGCGCGCTTTCGACCATCGATGTGGCTACCGGTGAGGCCGCCAAGGCTCACCATCAGCGATCAGACGTCTGCGCTGTTCCGGCAGCCGGCGTGGTTGCCGAGGCCATGGTCGCGCTGACCGTTGCAAACGCCGTTCTCGAGAAATTCGGCGGCGACTCGCTTGCCGAGACTAAGCGCAACCTTGAGAGCTACATCGCCAACATCCCCGCGGTATTGGCATCTGGTTCGGCCGAATAGCCATGGCCGTTCTCGAGCGCCCCGTAGTGC
>JBEGJS010000077.1:0-9159 GCA_041184485.1 Actinomycetota bacterium
CCGCCGGATGGCAGATAAACCTTGCGCTCTAGCGCCTTGAAGATCTGCTCGCCAACGCGATAGGTGTCGAAGACATCCTTGCTGTCGGTGTAGATCTCGACGCGCTCGAGCAGGTCAGGAGCAACCGATTCGAGGTATCCGGTGATGACATCGCGCACGTCTTCGCCCGAGATGACCATCTTCTGAAAGTCTTCGTTAAAGACATCGCGAACGATTTTGACCAGTAGGTCTGGCTCGCTGTGTAGAAGCACCGGAGCGTTGCTCTTTGCGGTCTTCTTGCTGATGGCCTCCCACTGAGCCTGCAGACGCTGAACGTCTAGGGTCAGTTGCTCCTCGGTGGCTCCTTCGGCGGCAGTGCGCACGATCACGCCGGCGTCCTCGGGCAGGATCTCCTTGAGAATCTTCTTCAGGCGGGTGCGCTCAGACTCGGGCAGCTTGCGCGAGATTCCGTTCATCGAGCCGTTTGGCACATAAACCAGGTAGCGACCGGGTAGCGAAACCTGCGAGGTTAGGCGGGCACCCTTTTGGCCGACTGGGTCTTTGGTGACCTGCACCAAGACGGTGTCGCCAGACTTCAGGGCAAGTTCGATGCGCTTTGGCTGGTTGCCGGTTTCGGCAAGCTCCCAGTCGACCTCGCCCGAGTAGAGCACCGCGTTGCGGCCACGACCGATGTCGACGAAGGCCGCCTCCATGCTCGGCAGAACGTTCTGAACCTTGCCCAGATAGACGTTGCCGATGAGCGATGCCTCGGCGGCCTTGGCCACGTAGTGCTCAACCAGGATGCCGTCTTCGAGCACACCGATCTGAATCTTGCCATCCTTGGATCGCACGACCATGGTGCGGTCTACGGCCTCGCGACGAGCCAAAAACTCCGACTCGGTGATGACTGTGCGACGACGGCCGGCATCGCGGCCATCGCGGCGACGCTGCTTCTTGGCTTCGAGTCTGGTTGAACCCTTGATGCGGGTCGGCTCGTTGCTTGGCTCCTTGGGCTCGCGAGGGGTGCGAACCTTCACGGATGCGTTAGGCGCGACATCGCCGGCGTCTTCGCCCTCTCGACGACGCACGCGACGACGCAGGTGCGCCTCGTCTGCATCCTTGTTTGAAGTGTTCTTCTGGTTGTCGCCAACGATCTTGCCGCGCTTTGGGTCAACGGTTGGGGTCGGCAGGTCAGGGGCAACGAACAGCAGGCTGGTTGCCGATGGTGGCGCTAAGAATGGGTTCAGCGCGTCGAGTGCCGGCGCGGCCGCCTCTGACTTACCAGATGGCTTCTTCTTGGATGGGCGCTTAGCGGACTCTGGCTTTTCGGCTGCCGCGGGAGCCTGCTCGGCCGAAGCCGCGCTGTCTGCCTTGGTGGCTTTTGCTGCAGCAGGCTTCTTAGCGGGAGCCTTCTTCGCTGGTGCGCTCTTTGCCGCTGGCTTCTTGGTTGCTGGCTTTTTGGCCGCCGAGGTATTGCCCTCTTCAGGGTTGCCGGATGCGTCGATGTTCTCTTGGTTCACCATTTAAGGTGCTCTCCATGCCGCCTCGAGTAGGCCACGCCGCTAGCCGAAGGCTAATGTCAGTGTTGCTTGCTGGGCAAACAACCAAATCTTCAAGGGCGAGTCATGCTGTCGCCGCTAAATGGCTGCCCGATGGGTCTTACGCTCAAATGCGCTGATGCTCGCTAAATCTTTGATCGGTTCGGGCGTGGCCGAACCAACTGTTTATAAGTATGGCAGGGATGGCGGCTTAAGTCACTCATTTGACACGCGGCCAACGCTGCTGAGCCTGCGATACTTGAACTATGAGCGATTCGGAACAGGCCCAAGAGGTTAGACCGCAGCCCACCAAGGGCTTTGCCATCACTTTGATTGTCACCGGATTCATCGCGCTCGCCGCTGCGTTCACGCTCGTTCTCGAGCGCATTCACATGCTCGAAAATCCTGGCGTCCCACTCTCTTGCGACTTCAACCCGTTCATCTCCTGCGGTTCGGTGATGAAGACCGCGCAGTCGCACATCCTTGGTTTTCCGAACCCGCTGATTGGCCTAATGGGGTTCGCCGTCGTAATAGCGGTGGGTTTCGCGATTCTCGCAGGTGCCGAGTTCAAGCTCTGGTTCTGGCGCCTTTTCAATGCCGGAGTAGCCGGCGCGATGATCTTCGTGCTCTGGCTCTTCACACAGAGCACCTTCGTGATTCAGATTCTGTGCCCCTACTGCATGATCGTCTGGGCAGCGGTGGTGCCGATGTTCTGGAACACGCTGCTGTTCAGCATTCGCGAAGGAATCGTTGAGGTGCCAGACCGACTAATCGAGCGCAGCTTCAAGTGGTACGACTCGGCCTGGATCTTCTCGCTGGTGACCGAGTTCTTGGTCGCGATCGCCATCCTGGTGCAGTTTTGGCACCTGTGGCGCACGATGCTGCCGGGCAGTTAGAACCAGAGCGCCAACTCGCGCTCGGCCGACTCAGGTGAGTCGCTGCCGTGCACCAGGTTTTGCTGAACCTTTAGACCCCAGTCGCGACCAAAATCACCGCGGATGGTGCCCGGCGCCGCAACGGTCGGGTCGGTGGCTCCAGCCAGCGAGCGAAAACCTTCGATGACGCGGTTGCCCTCGAGGCGAATTGCGACCACATCTCCCGACATCATGAACTCGACCAACGGCTCATAGAACGGCTTGCCCACGTGCTCGGCGTAGTGGGTCTCGAGTAGCTCGCGCGAAGGCGTGAACTTGCGCAGGTCGGCAACGCGGTATCCCTTGCGCTCGCAGCGCGCGATGATTTCGCCGATCAGATTGCGCTTGGTGCCATCCGGCTTGATAAGCACCAGGGTCTGCTGAGTCTCGGTCATCTGTTAGTTCTCCTCATCCTCGTCAAAGTCTAGGTTTTCTTGGCTTTCTGTGTCACCGTCGGCGCTTGGGCGCTCGACCACGATCTCTGCATCGACCACTCGAGACGACACTCGCACCGTGTTCGGCTGCTCTTCGTAGTCTGCATCGCTGTCGGCGTTGGCCCTCTGCCAGGCGGTGCGGGCCTTGTCGATCGTCGAGCCGGCGATCATCGCCCACATCCAGAGGCCGATGAAAATCACGGCAACCAGGATGAATAGCCAGCCGGCCGCAACCGCGATCGCCGCGTAGATGCTGAGGCCCAAGACGACGGCCTGCAGCAGCCAGGCGAAACCGTATCCGCCGCGGCGACCGAGGATGCCCGGTGTGATGATCATGAGCAGCGCTAGGCCGAGACCGACGGTCCAAACGTTGACCGGGGTCGAGACCTTGAGGCCGAAGGCAACCAGGGTCGCAAAGAACACAGCAAAAGACTCGAAGGCCAGCGCCATGGCGCCGAGGGTTCGCTTGGTCGAACGATTACGCATCTTGATCTGCCTCTTCTTGCTTGAGTTTTAGCACATCGCCGACCAGTGTGATCGACCCGGTGACGACGACCGCGGTTTTAGCTTCAATCGCCTTTCGCTCGGCCTCGGCGATGGCGACTCTCAAATCTGAAACCACGTGGATGACCGAGTCGGCGAGAATCTCGCTAGCCAGCTCACCGATCTCGGCGGCCTCGGTTGCCCTAGGCGAACTCGACTGCGTGATGAAAACATCCGAGAAGACACCGACGAATGCCTCGAGCACTCCCCTGACGTCTTTGTCGCCGAGCACGGCTAACACTGCGACTGGGCGGTCAAGGGCAAACGAGTTCTTCAGCGAACCAACGAGCGAATGAGCGCCGTGGGGGTTGTGAGCTGCGTCGAGAATGGTCAGCGGTTCGCGGTTGATTACCTGCAGGCGCCCAGGTGATGAAAGGTCGGCAACGGCTACGCGCAAAACGTCATCCAGGATTCTCTGTTGGCCACCACCGATAAACGACTCGACCGCAACTACGGCGAGGGCGAGGTTTTCTAGCTGGTGCAGCCCGTGCAGCGGCATGAAAAGGTCTGAATAGGTGCCGGCAAGAGTCTTCAGGTTGAAGCGCTGACCGAGCGGGGTTGTTTCGATAAGTTCGGCTTCGAAGTCGGACCCATACAACTTGAACGACTCGCCGATGTGGGCAGCACGGTCGGCAATGACCGCGCGAGCGTCTTCTGGCTGCGTGCTCGAAACCACCAGAGCACCGGGCTTGATGATGCCCGACTTGGTCTTGGCGATCTCGGCAAAGGTGTGGCCTAGGCGATCGGTGTGGTCGAGGGCAACGGGAGTGAAGACCGCGACGTCACCGTCGGCGACGTTGGTTGAGTCCCACTCGCCACCCATGCCGACCTCGAGCACCAAAACGTCGACGGGAGCGTCGGCAAAGACCGCAAACCCGAGCGCCGCGAGTGCCTCGAAGAACGTGAGTTTGCTCTCGCCTTCTGCCTCGAGCTCGGCATCAACTATCTCGAGAATCGGCGCGATGTCTTGCCAGACCTCAAAGAGAACTTCGTCTTCAACCGGCTCGCCATCGATTGCCATGCGCTCGTTGAGGCGCACCAGGTGCGGGCTCGTGAAGCGACCGGTTCGCAGGCCCAACTCACGCAGGATGCGCTCAATAAACCTCGTGGTGCTCGTCTTGCCGTTGGTGCCGGTGACGTGAATGACTCGATAGCTCTTCTGCGGGTCGCCCAGCAGTTCGACGGCTCGCTTGGTGGGCTCGAGTCGAGGGCGAAGCTTGTGCTCTGGAATCCTCGTCAGCAGATCATCTAGAACAGACTGCGCCTTGTCGGCCCAGAAGGCCTCGGTGCTCAAGCGCGAACCACACGAATCTCGACCGACTGGCCGTCACCGACCTCGGCCGGCTGGTTCAGCGTGGCCGATTCGACGGCGTCGAACTTCACGGTCAGTGTCTCGGCGCAGACCAGAGTCTCGTGAGCACGGATGGCATCGAGCACATCGCCGGCACCGAGAACGGTCAGGTGAATGCGGTCGCTGACGTCGAAACCGGCATCCTTGCGGGCCTGCTGAACGGCACGGATGGTGTCTCGTGCAAGACCCTCTGCGGCCAACTCGGTGCTAACTACCGCGTCGAGCAGCACGAAGCCGCCGCCAGGCAGCATGCCGATCAGGCTGGTCTCGCCCGTTGCGGTCTCGTCTGCCACGAGGTCAAGCGCAAACTCGCCATCGAAGAGCTCAACGCCGTCGACGCTAACGCCGGTTGCGGTTTCAACCCAGAGCCCGGCCTTGGCTGCGCCAATAACTCGCTGAACCTCTTTGCCGATGCGCGGGCCTAGCGCTCGCGAGTTGACGGTGAGCTTCTTGACCACTCCAAACTCTGCGGTCGAGTCGAGCGAGAGCTCAACCAGTTCAACGCTCTTCACGTTCAGTTCGTCGGCCAGGATGTCGGCGAATGGCACCAGATTGTTCGAGTCGTTCGAGACCACGGTCAACTTGGCGAGCGGCAGACGAACTCGAAGACCAGCGCCTTTGCGCAGCGAGAGAGCCACGGATGAAGCCGCGCGAACCTGGTCCATCGCGGCAACGAGGTCTGCGTCGACCTTGAACGAGTCGGCGCTAGGCCAAGACTCCAGGTGAACCGAACGGCCACCGGTCAGGCCACGCCAGACCTCTTCGGTGACGAGCGGCAACAGCGGCGCAGCAACCCGGCAGAGGGTCTCGAGCACGGTGTAAAGCGTGTCGAACGCCTCAGGCGAGCCAGCCCAGAAGCGATCGCGCGAGCGGCGCACGTACCAGTTGGTCAAGACATCTGCGAAGTCGCGAAGTGAAGCGGCAGCCGAGTAGGAGTCGAAGGCATCGAGGTGACCCTCGACCGAGCGAATGAGTTCGCCAGTCTTCGAGAGCAGGTAGCGATCGAGCACATCCTGGGAATCGAACGAAACCTTGGCCTCGTAGCCGGCGGCGTTGGCGTAGAGCGAGAAGAAGTACCAGGTGTTCCAGAGCGGCAGCAACAGCTGGCGAACGCCTTCGCGAATGCCCTGCTCGGTGACCGAGAGGTTTCCGCCGCGCAGTATCGGGCTCGAGAGCAAGAACCAGCGCATCGCGTCGGCTCCGTCGCGGTCGAAGACCTCGTTTACGTCTGGGTAGTTGCGCAGCGACTTAGACATCTTCTGGCCATCGTTGCCAAGGATGATGCCGTGCGAAACGGCGGTCTTGAATGCCGGACGGTCGAAGAGCGCGGTCGACAAAACGTGCAGGGTGAAGAACCAACCGCGGGTCTGGCCAACGTATTCGACGATGTAGTCGCCGGGATTGTGACCCTCGAACCACTCCTGGTTCTCGAACGGGTAGTGGACCTGCGCGAACGGCATCGAGCCAGACTCGAACCAGCAGTCGAGAACCTCTGGCACGCGACGCATGGTCGACTTGCCGGTTGGGTCGTCTGGGTTTGGCCGAGTCAGGTTGTCGATGGTTGGGCGGTGAAAGTCATCGATGCGCACGCCGAAGTCAGCCTCAAGCTCGTCGAGCGAGCCATAAACGTCAAGGCGCGGATAGTTCGGGTCGTCCGACTTCCAGACCGGAATCGGCGCACCCCAGAAACGGTTGCGGCTGATGGCCCAGTCACGCACGTTCTCGATCCACTTGCCGAACGAGCCATCCTTGGTGTGCTCTGGCACCCAGTTGATCTCTTGGTTGAGCTCGAGCATGCGGTCGCGCAGCTTGGTGGTCTCGACGAACCACGAAGAAACGGCCTTGTACATCAGCGGGTTCTTGCAGCGGTAGCAGTGCGGGTATGGGTGCTCGTAGGAGGCCTGACGCAGCACGCGACCTGCGGCCTTGAGCTTCTGCGAGATGCCCTTGTTGGCGTCAAAGATGTGTTCGCCGACGAAGTCATAGACGATCGAGTTGAAACGGCCGCGCTCGTCGACCGAGATTTCAACCGGGATGCCGGCTGCCTCACAGAGCTTCTGGTCATCCTCGCCGTATGCGGGTGCCTGGTGAACGATGCCGGTGCCGTCTTCGGCGGTGACGTATTCGCCGACCAGGATCTGCCAGGAGTTAGCGTTCTCGAACTTGGTCGAGTCGGCGTAGTAGTCGAACAGCGGCTCATAAAGAAGACCAGCCAAGTCAGAGCCGAGGTGAGTCGACGCGATTGCCGAGACGGCGTCTTCGGCGGTGTCGTAGCCGAGATCCTTGGCGTAGCCGCCGAGCAACGACTTCGCGAGCAAGTACTTGGTAGCACCAGCAGCGCCTCCGTCGGCGGCACCGTTGGGACCGGCGGCGACGACCGCGTATTCGATGGCCGGGCCAACGGCCAGGGCTGCGTTGGTCGGCAGGGTCCAAGGAGTGGTCGTCCAAGCGAGAGCGCGAACGCCCTCGAAGGCACCGGCGGTGGTGATGGCAAAAGAAACGGTGAGGGTCTGGTCCTGACGGTTCTTGTAGACCTCGTCATCCATGCGAAGTTCGTGGTTGCTGAGCGGGGTTTCGCAGCGCCAGCAGTATGCGAGAACCTTGAAGCCTTCATAGATGAGGCCCTTGTTGTGCAGCTGCTTGAAAGCCCAGAGCACGCTCTCGGTGTAAGGCGCATCGAGGGTCTTGTAGTCGTTATCGAAGTCGACCCAGCGGGCCTGGCGGGTGACATACTCGCGCCACTGGTCGGTGTACTTCAGCACGGATGAGCGGCAGTATGCGTTGAACTTGTCGATGCCGTATTTCTCGATCTCGGGGCGACCCGAGATGCCTAGCTGGCGCTCTGCCTCAACCTCGGCGGGCAGACCGTGGGTGTCCCAGCCGAATCGGCGTTCGACGCGATAGCCCTGCATGGTCTTGAAACGCGGAACCATGTCTTTTGCGTAACCAGTGAGCAGGTGGCCATAGTGAGGCAGACCGTTGGCAAATGGCGGGCCGTCGTAGAAGACGAACTCCTCTGCCCCTGCGGCAGCGCGCTGGTCGATGCTCGCCTGAAACGTTTCATCCTGGCGCCAAAAAGCGAGCACTGACTGCTCGATTTCGGGAAACTTTGGGCTCGGATTCACGCCGTTGCGCGCGTCTTTAGAAGCGTCACTTTGCTTTGGGTACATTCGGGGCTTTCTCGGCGAGAACAAAACGTTTTCTGCAGTCAATGTTAACCTTATACAAACCCCAATTTTGGAGACTTCTAGCGTGAGCACTGCCCAGAACAAGCCCTTTCTAGCCCCAGCGAACCCGCCCGAGAAGGTCGGTGTCGAGGGCCTCGAAGAAAAGTGGGCGCTCGCCTGGGACGAGAGCGGCGTTTATCGCTTCGACCGCACCGCGGCTCGCGAGAACATCTACTCGATCGACACCCCGCCACCAACGGTCTCTGGATCGCTGCACGTTGGCCATGTCTTCTCATACACGCACACCGACGTGGTCGCGCGATTCAAGCGCATGCTCGGCCGCGAGGTCTATTACCCGATGGGCTGGGATGACAACGGCCTGCCAACCGAGCGTCGAGTGCAGAACTACTACGGTGTGCGCTGCGACCCTTCGCTGCCTTACGTCGAGGGCTTCGAGCCTCCGTTCGAGGGTGGCGACGGCAAGTCGGTCAAGGCTGCCGACCAGCTGCCAATCTCGCGCCGCAACTTCATTGAGCTGTGCGACCGCCTGACCACCGAAGACGAGAAGCAGTTCGAGGCACTTTGGCGCAAGCTAGGTGTCTCAGTTGACTGGTCGCAGACTTACCAGACCATCAGCGCAGATGCCCAGGCCGTTTCGCAGAAGGCGTTCTTGAACAACCTCGCACGCGGTGAGGCTTATCAGTCTCTCGCTCCGACCCTGTGGGACATCACCTTTAGAACCGCAGTTGCCCAGGCCGAGCTCGAAGACCGCGAACAGCCGGGCGCATACCACCGCGTCGGCTTCGAAGGCCCAGAAGGCAAGATCTTCATCGAGACCACCCGCCCCGAGTTGCTACCGGCCTGCGTGGCTCTCGTTGCCCACCCTGATGACGCCCGCTACAAGCACCTGTTCGGCCAGACCGCCAAAACTCCCCTGTTTGGCGTCGAGGTTCCGATCGTTTCTCACCACCTCGCCCAGATCGACAAGGGCTCTGGCATCGCCATGATCTGCACCTTCGGTGACATCACCGACGTTGTGTGGTGGCGCGAGCTCGACCTGCCGAACCGCGCGATCATCGGCTGGGATGGCCGCATCCTGCCAGAGGCACCAGAGGCAATTACCAGTGCTCGCGGACAAGAAGTATTTGCCGAGATCGCTGGCAAGACCGTGTTCTCAGCTAAGCAGCGCATCGTTGAGTTGCTGCAGGAATCGGGCGACATGGTTGGCGAAGC
>JBEGJS010000078.1:0-2548 GCA_041184485.1 Actinomycetota bacterium
AGCACGCCGATGGCGATCATGATCCAGATCCACTCCTGGTGGGCCTCCCAGAAGAAGGGGCGGCGATCCAACAGGATGTCACGCAGCGTGCCACCACCGAATGCGGTGACGAACGCGGTGAGCACGATCCCAAAGATGTCGAACTTTTTGCGGGCAGCCTCGATGATTCCGGATGCTGCGAAGGCCAGGGTTCCAACGGCCTCGAAGAGTGTGAGGGCCGAGGTCAGGATGTCTGGCTGAACGGTGGCTGCCATTATCGCGATGCCGCGTCGACCACGTTCTTGACCAGCAGTGCGCGGGTCATCGGCCCGACGCCGCCGGGGTTTGGCGAGAGAAAGCCGGCGACCTCCGCAACGCGGGGGTCGACGTCGCCAACGAGAGTCGCGCCGTCTGGGCCGTCGACGCGGGTAATGCCCACGTCGAGCACGGCGGCACCGGGCTTGATCCACTCGGGTTGCACAAAGTGCGCGACGCCAAGGGCTGCCACGACGACATCAGCCCGGCGCACAGCCGACTCGAGGTCGCGCGACGCAGAGTGCAGCAGGGTCGGCGTGGCATCGATGCCTTTGCGGGTCAAAAGCAGCCCGAGCGGGCGGCCCACGGTGACGCCACGGCCAATAACCGCGACCTCGGCGCCGTGCAGTGGCACGTCGTAGCGAGTCAGCAGTTCGACGATTCCGGCCGGCGTGCAAGGCAGCGGCGAGGTCAGCTCGCCCGAAACACCGAGCACGAGCCGCCCGAGGTTCACCGGGTGCAGGCCATCGGCATCCTTGGCAGGGTCAATCAGCTCGAGCATTTCGTTGGTGTCGATGCCAAACGGCAACGGCAACTGCACGATGTAGCCGGTGACATCCTTGGCTTCATTCAAATCACGGATGGCCGCACGCACGTCGGCAGCCGAAGCCGAAGCCGGCAAGTCAATTCGAATCGAGTGGATGCCCACCTGTGCGCAGTCGCGGTGCTTGCCCGCAACGTACGAGTGCGAACCTGGGTCATCGCCGACGAGCAGCGTGCCGAGGCCGGGGTTGATGCCGCGCTGCTTCAGCGCAACGACCCGCTCGGCTAGTTCGGCCTTGATGGCCTTTGCCGTTGCGAGGCCGTCGAGCTTGACCGCGGTCAACCGACTACCAGTTCTCGAGACCGCTGTAGAGCGGGTAAGCCTCGGTCAGCACGCGAACACGGGTACGCAGGGCTACGATGTCTGGGTTTGGCTTGAGCACGTTGGCGATGATGTCGGCAACCTCGGTGAACTCCTCGGCACCGAAGCCGCGGGTTGCGAGGGCTGGGGTTCCAATGCGAACACCGGATGTAACCAGTGGCGGTCGTGGGTCGTTTGGCACCGAGTTGCGGTTCACGGTGATGCCGACCTCGTGCAGCAGGTCTTCTGCGGTCTTGCCGTCGATTGGTGCGTTGCGCAGGTCAACCAAAACGAGGTGCACCTGGGTGCCGCCGGTCAAAACCTGAACGCCGTTGTCTGCGACGTCTGCCTGGGTTAGGCGCTCGGCGATCAAGCGGGCACCGTCGAGGGTGCGCTGCTGGCGGTTCTTGAACTCCTCGCCCATGGCTGCCTTGAATGCAACTGCCTTGGCTGCGATGACGTGCATGAGCGGGCCACCCTGCTGACCAGGGAAGACGGCCGAGTCGATCTTCTTTGCGTACTCCTCGCGGCAAAGGATCAGACCCGAGCGAGGGCCGGCGAGGGTCTTGTGCACGGTGGTCGAGACGACATCGGCGTATGGAACCGGCGATGGGTGCAGACCTGCGGCAACGAGGCCGGCGAAGTGGGCCATGTCAACCCAGAGCTTGGCGCCAACCTCGTCGGCGATCGCGCGGAAGGCGGCGAAGTCGAGATGACGGCTGTATGCCGACCATCCGGCGATGATTACGGCCGGCTTTACCTCGAGCGCGCGCGCACGAACGATGTCCATGTCGACCAGGAAAGTCTCTGGGTTCAGGCCGTAGGCGTGTGCCTCGTACATCTTGCCCGAGAAGTTGAGGCGCATGCCGTGCGTGAGGTGGCCACCATGGGCAAGTTCCAAACCAAGGATGCGGTCGCCAGGGTTAGCCAGCGCCATGAGCACGGCTGCGTTGGCCGATGCACCGGAGTGTGGCTGAACGTTTGCGTGGTCTGCACCGAAGAGGGCCTTTGCGCGGTCGCGAGCCAGGTTCTCGGCAACGTCAACGGCCTCGCAGCCACCGTAGTAGCGCTTGCCCGGGTAGCCCTCGGCGTACTTGTTGGTGAGCACCGAACCCTGCGCCTCGAGCACGCCGCGCGAAACAAAGTTCTCGCTCGCGATCATCTCGAGTGTGTGGCGCTGGCGGTCGAGTTCTGCGGCCAGAACGGCTGCGATCTCTGGGTCGGTTTCGCTCAGCGGCTGGTTAAAAGTCGAAGGCAGTTTGCTGTTTTCAGACATGGGTTTGGGCTCCTCAAAGACCCCTAAATTCTAACAAGCGCGAGGCCCTCGATTAGGCGCTTCGCACCCTCTCGACACCCCGTATCGGTGAGCCTTCAAGGTTTTGTTGAAGTTCAATGTCAAACTGCCTCAGT
>JBEGJS010000079.1:0-13458 GCA_041184485.1 Actinomycetota bacterium
CTCGAGGGTTGCCTCCCGAATCAGCTCGCAGATGCGGTCTTCGTCGGACTCCTCGGTGAGCATGCTCTCGTCGTAAAGGCGGCGCGACTCTGGCAGCAGCGAGATGAGCAGCTGGCTGAGCTCGCCGAGTTGTTTGTCACCTAGGGCGCTTACAGGGATGATCGCATCCCAGTCACGGAGCTTGTCAATCTCAGACAGCTGGTGGGCAACCTGATCGCGCGAAACGAGCTCGCTCTTGGTGACAATCGCGACCTTCTTGGCGCGGCGGTAGTCATCGAGTTGCGCGTTGATGAACGCGTCGCCCGGGCCAATCTTTTCGTTCGCCGGCACACAGAAGCAGATCACGTCGACATCGCCCAAGGTCGCCTGAACCACGTCGTTGAGTCTCTCGCCGAGCAGGGTGCGGGGTCGGTGCATGCCAGGGGTGTCGACGATGATAAGTTGGCCGTTCTCGGCGTGCAAAATCGCACGGATGGCGCGTCGCGTGGTCTGAGGCTTGGCGCTGGTGATGGCAACCTTCTGGCCGACGATCGCGTTGGTTAGCGTCGACTTGCCCACGTTTGGCCGACCCACGAAGGTGACGAAGCCGGCGCGGAATCCATCCGGGGTTTCTTGGTTGATGCCTGAATCGGTCATTCTTGACTCTCTTCTTCGAGGGCTGACAGCACGTCGTCTAGTTGTGGTTCGCGCTTGACCACGGCGGTCAAGAGTCGTTTGCGTCTCGCGTCGAATCTGTCGACCTTGAACTCGAGACCAGAGAAGCTGATCACATCGCCAGACTGTGGCAGTCGGCCGAGGTGCTTGGCAACGAGCCCGCCAACGGTATCGACTTCGTCGTCTTCGAGTTCGAGCTCAAAGGTTTCGCCGAGTTCAAAGAGTGAGAGCCGGGCGCTCACCCTGAACGAGCCGTCGGCAAGCTGTTCTTGCTCGGCGATCTCGCGGTCGTGCTCATCGGCGATGTCGCCAACGATCTCTTCGAGCACGTCTTCGAGGGTCACCAGGCCGGCTACTCCCCCGTACTCGTCGACCACAATCGCTATGTGGCGCCTGGTCTGCTGCATCTCTTTGAGAAGGTCATCCACGGGCTTTGACTCGGGAACAAACACGACTTTGCGGGCGACTTCTTCGACGCGGATGCTCGCCAAATCGGCTGGGCGCTCATTCTGCAGGCGAGCGACATCCTTGAGATAAAGCATTCCGAGAACGTCATCGATGTTCTTGCCAGTCACAGGCAGGCGCGAGTAGCCGCGGTTCAAAAACTTGCTCATCGCCTGCTCGAGCGACGAGCCGGCTTCGATGGCGGCCATGTCTACGCGGGGAACCATGATCTCGCGCACGATGGTTTCGCCAAACTCCTCGACCGAGTCGATCAACTCTTGCTCGAACTCCTCGACCTCCTCGGCAGGCTTCAGCGCGAGCGGGGTGAACACAAGGCGAATCGAGCGCAGCGCGGGTTGAATCGCTTCGGCGAACCTGTGGCCGCCCTTGCTGCGCAAAAGAGCCTTAGCGCCTACCTGCGAAAGCAGAAGCAGGCCGAGCATTAGACCGACCGAAAGCAGAGCCGAACTGAACCAACCGGCCGACGCTGGCAAAACTCCCTGGCCCGCCACCGAACCAAACAGGCCGATCAGAACTAGGCGAAAGAACCGCACTCCGCTGAGGGTTTGCTCGTCGAACTTCTCAGACTTGGTCACACTCGCTTCGCTTAGCCCTGCGAGCAGGGCCAGCACAGCCACAAAGACTGCAAGCCAGATTGCGAGGATGTGCAACTAAGCCGCCTCGACCTTGTAAAAAGCTTCGAGGATCTGGTCTTGAATCGTGAACATCTCGAGTCGCTCGAACTCTTCGGCGTGATCGAAACCAAGCAGGTGCAGGATTCCGTGCGTTGCCAGCAGAAGCACTTCATCCATGAATTCGTGGCCGGCCTCTTGCGCCTGGGCCGCTGCGACGCTTGGGCAGATGACTATGTCGCCCAAGAGTCCCGGGGCGGTGAGCTCAGCCTCGGATCCCGGCCGAAGCTCATCCATAGGAAAACTCAACACGTCGGTTGGGCCGGGCTCGTCCATCCAGTCGATGTGCAACTTCTCCATGACGTCTTCGCCGACGAACTGGAATCCAAGATCCGCGGCAGGATGAATTCTCATCTGGTCGAGCGCAAATGTAGCCAGGCGCAGCACGCGCGCCTCGTCGACGGTCATCTCAGACTCGTTGTTGATTTCGATGCTCATTTTTTCTTGGCCTGATTCTTCTCTTCAAACTTGGTGTAGGCGTCGACGATTCGAGACACGAGATTGTGTCTTACGACGTCGGCACTGGTCAGCTCGGCGAAGCAGAGGTCGTCGATGCCCGCGAGTGCCACAGGCGCGGTTCGGAGGCCCGAGGTTCCAATCGGCAGGTCAACCTGGGTGATATCACCCGTAATGACCATCTTGGAGTTGAAGCCGAGACGGGTAAGGAACATCTTCATCTGGCCTGGTGTGGTGTTTTGCGCTTCATCCAGGATGATGAATGAATCGTTGAGCGTACGGCCACGCATGTAGGCGAGCGGGGCGACCTCGATGGTGCCGGCCGCAAGCAACTTGGGAATCGAGTCGGCGTCGAGCATCTCGGTCAGTGCATCGAATAGCGGGCGCAGGTATGGGTCGATCTTGTCGCTCAGTGTGCCCGGCAAGAAGCCCAGCTTTTCGCCCGCCTCAACCGCTGGTCGAGTCAGAATGATGCGCGAGATCTCTTTGCGCTGAAGAGCCTGAACTGCCTTGGCAATCGCGAGGTATGTCTTGCCCGTGCCCGCAGGGCCGATGCCAAAGACTACGGTGTGGTTGTCGATTGCCTCGACATACTTCTTTTGGCCGATGGTCTTTGGGCGAATGCTCTTGCCGCGGTTCGAAAGAATCGAGTGACTGAGAAGTTCGGTTGGCTGAACTCGCTCGGCGACCATTGCATACGATTTGTCGAGGTCTTGAATCGACACGGCGTGCCCACCTGCGGCCAAGGTCTCGAGGTGCACGATCAGGGTCGATGCCGCCAATACGTCGCCCTCGGAGCCGCGAAGGCTAACCTTGTTGCCTCGGATGGCGATGGCGAGATCTGGATAGTGCTCTTCCATCGCGCGAAAGATCGCATCCTGGGGCCCAAGCACCTCGACGAGGTTCGCCGACTCTAGGTCGATTACTCGCGAAACGGTTCCGTCGGCATTGGCCTTAGTCAAGCCCAACAACTCCCCTGCTCATGAAGTGCCCGTGGGCGTGAAAGACTGTCTGCCCGGCACCAGCACCAGTGTTAAACTGCAGGCGAAAAGACCCATCCGAGTGTTTCTTTGAGAGCTCGACGCCGAGTTGCACGAGATCGGTCAAAGCCTCGGGATCATCGGTGGCCAGGTGGGCGACATCAGAGAAGTGACGTTTTGGTACAACTAAGAAATGCATTGGTTGCTTGGGATGAATGTCTTTGAAGGCGACCGCGTGCGTCGACTCCCCGATCAGATCGACCTGGATCTCACCATTAGCGATTTTGCAGAACAGGCAGTCAGCCATCAGACCCTCCAAGAGCAGTTTAGTTTCACCAGTTGCCTGCGAAACTCTGGATGAGCGCGACCGCAGCGACCCCAGCTGTGGAAGTGCGCAAGACCTCAGCACCGAGCCTCACCAAGACGGCCCCGGCCGCCTCGAAATCGGCCAGCTCGCGGGGTGAGATGCCACCCTCGGGGCCAATGACCAGGGCAACCCTTTGTCTGGCCAACGCCGAACCTGACGAAGCTAATGCCTCGGAGATTCCTCTTGCTGCTGACGGCTCCAACACCAGAACTAGATCAAAGTCACCGAACGTCTTTGCCAGTTGCGCCGACGTGACGGGGCTCGCGACTTCGGGAAACCAAGCTCGCAACGACTGCTTAGCTGCCTCGGTTGTGATGGCGTTCCAGCGGGCTACCTGCTTCGGCGCCTTAGCGGCATCCCAGCGAGAGATGGAGTGTTCGGCCTGCCATGGCATGACAGCGGCTATACCAGCCTCGGTGCAGGCCTGGACGGCCTGTTCGTCGCGGTCTCCCTTGGCCAAGGCCTGAACGAGAGTGATTGATGGATTTGGAGCGCCTTCGTTGACGACGGTTTCCACCTTGATCTCGAGACTCGACTGGTGCACCGCCGAGACTAGCCCTCTGGCACGAGTGCCGCGGCCGTCGCTTAGCTGAATCGATTCGCCGACGCGCATCCTTCGCACCGATGCGGCGTGTTTTCCCTCTGGTCCGTCAAGCGTGACCAGCTGGCCAGCCTGAACAGCTGCCGAGGACTCGAGGAAAAACAGCGGTTCAACCACTATTTGCGCCTGCCCGAAAAGAAGCCCTGGTTGTGCCGCACGAGGGCCGGCTTGTCTGCCTTGCGCAGGTTGGCGAGCGACCTGAAGAGCTCCTTTTGCTTGGTGTCGAGCTTGGTCGGCGTGACTACGCGCAGGCTGACCCGCAGGTCTCCTCTGCCGCTTCCGCGCAGGCGTCCAACACCCTTGCCCTTGACGGTGATCGAGTCGCCGGTCTGCGCGCCAGAGGCGATCTCAACCTCGTGCTCGCCGTCGAAGGTCTCGATTGTGGCGAACGCTCCCAGCACTGCCGTGTGCAGCGGAACTTCGAGTTCGCAGACCAAGTCGTCACCCTGGCGTGCGAAGACCTCGTGATTCTTGACCGAAACATCCACGTAGATGTCGCCGTTAGGGCCACCGCCAAAGCCAACCTCACCCTGGCCGGCCAGTTGCAGTCGCAGTCCGTCTTCGACACCTGCCGGCACGGTGAGTTCGATGTTGCGACGAGCGCGGGTGCGACCCTGGCCGCGGCAATCGATGCAAGGGCTCGAAATAACCTGCCCGAAGCCGCGACAACCGTTGCACGGCTGGTTGGTGACTACGTTGCCGAGCAGGGAGCGCACCTGACGCTGCACGTTGCCGGTTCCGCGGCAGATGTCGCAAATCGTCGGGCTGGTTCCCGGCTGGCAGCAGCTGCCCGAGCAGGTGCCACACAACACAGCGGTGTCTACCTCGACGCTCTTGGCGGCGCCGAAGACGACCTCTTCGAGCGTGAGCTCTAGGCGAATCAGGGCATCCTGGCCTCGCTCTGCGCGCGAGCGTGGGCCGCGCTGGCCCGAACCGAAGAAGGTCTCAAAGATGTCGCCAAAGCCAAAACCGGCGCCGGCGAATGGGTCTTGCCCGCCCATGTCGTAGGTTCGACGCTGATCGGGGTCGCTCAGCACCTCGTAGGCGTGCGTGACGAGCTTGAAGCGCTCCTCGGCCTCGGGTGCCGAGTTTACGTCTGGGTGCAGCTCGCGAGCCAGTTTGCGATAGGCCTTCTTGATCTGGTCGTCGGTTGCATCGCGCGCGACGCCGAGTGATTCGTAATGGTCAGGCATGCTCAACTTCCGAGAGTCTTGGTCAAATAGCGGGCAACGGCTCGAACGGCCGAAATGTGCGACTGATAATCCATGCGGGTCGGGCCGATCACGCCGATTCTGGCGACGGATGCGCCCTGGTTCTCATAGTCAGAAACCAACACGGATGCGTTGCTCAGATTCGCAAGTTCATTCTCACGACCGATGCGAAGCGCGACGCCGTTCTGGTCTGCCTCCATCTCGGTCAGCAACTTGAGCAACACGACCTGCTCGTCGATTGCCTCGAGCACGGGCAAGATGCTGCCGCTGAAGTCTCGTTCGCTCTTTGCGAGGTTTGCGGTACCGGCCAGCAGCACTTTGTCTTGGCGATTCTCAGAGATGACCTCTGCGATTCCGGCGAGGATGTCGGCAATCCGCGCCCGTTGGGCCGGCTCGAAGCTCTCTGCGAAGTCCGCCAGAAGCCCCTCGGCCTCCGAGAGTTGGTGTCCGTTCAGCAGGGTGGCGAGCTTTGCACGCACCGTTGCCACGAAGTCGTCATCCACGGATGCGCCGAGCACGACGATGTGCTGTTGAACGCGGCCATTATCGGCGATCAGGATGATCAGGGCACGGTTTTCTGTGAGGCGAATGAGTTCGATGCTGTGGATGCGGCTGCCACCTAGCGTCGGGTACTGCACCATTGCCACCTGATTGGTGAGCTGGGCCAGAAGTCGAACGGTTCGTCCGAGAATCTCGTCGAGGTCTGCCGTGCCGGAGAGCAGCGATTCGATCGCCAGACGCTCTGCGTTGGCGAGCGGCTTGACCTCGCTCAGGCGGTCGACGAAAAGGCGGTAACCCTTGTCGGTTGGCACCCGGCCGCTCGAGGTGTGCGGGGCGACGATCAGCTCTTCTTCTTCGAGCAGCGCCATGTCGTTGCGGATAGTCGCAGAAGAAACGCCGAATGGATGGCGTTCGAGCAGAGACTTCGAGCCAACTGGCTCTCGGGTGTCGATGTAGTCCTGAACGATTGCACGCAGGACTTCGAGACTGCGCTCGGGAATCATGTGGTCACCTCGTTAGCACTCAACTATTCTGAGTGCCAATATTATCGCGGCGAGAGACAAATGGCAGGCTAGACCAGCCTGCGGACGACTAGGTCGGCCAGCAGGCGCCCGCGCAAGGTCAAAACCAAGCGCCCGCGCAAGGCAGCTGTGCCTTCGACCAAACCTTCGGCAATCAAGCCGGCAACGGCCGAGGAGCCGGCCCATCCCTGTTGCTTCAAGGCTGCGAGGTCGATGCCATCTGCGAGGCGCGACTCGAGCAAAACGCGTTCGGTCAGGCGGGTCGAGTCGTCGAGCATCTCGCGCCCGACCGCTGGCGACGACCCAGCAGCGAGTCGTTGCGCGTACGCCGTCGGATGCTTCGCGTTCCACCAGCGGACTCCCCCGACGTGGCTGTGCGCACCTGGCCCGTAGCCCCACCAGTCTTGCCCCTGCCAGTAGGCGATGTTGTGCCTCGAACGAGTCTCTAGCGACCTTGACCAGTTGCTTAGCTCGTACCAGTCGTATCCGGCAGCCGCGAAAGCCTCGTCGGCCAACTGGTACTTGTCGGCCTCTAGGTCTGGGTCTGGCTCGGCGAGCTCGCCGCTTCGAATCTGTCGCGCCAACTTGGTGCCATCCTCGACGATCAGAGCGTAGGCCGAGATGTGGTCTGGGGTCAGGCTCACGGCCGTCTCGACCGACTCGCGCCACTGCTCGATGCTCTCGCCCGGAGCGCCATAGATGAGGTCTAGCGAAACCTGAAGACCGGCCTCGCGAGCCCAACCGACGGCCCTGGCGACCATCGCAGGGTCGTGATTGCGATCGAGCGCGGCCAGTACGCTGGGCACAGCCGACTGCATGCCGATGGAGACCCTGGTCACACCCGCCGCCGCGAGTGTCTTGAGGTAGACCAGACTTAGTGTGTCTGGGTTTGCCTCGGTGGTGATTTCGATTCCGTCAACGAAGCCAAATGTGTCGCGCAACTGGGCGACCGACTCGCCAAGCCGCTCAGCGGCGAGCAGGGTTGGGGTTCCGCCGCCAAAGAACACGGTGCTGAGCCGACGCGGGGCGACATCCGACTCTTCAAGGACACGCTGCGAAAAGACGATTTCGCTAGCCAAAACACCCGGATACTCCGCCTGACTTGCCATTGGCAATTCGGTTGCGGTGTAGGTGTTGAAGTCGCAGTAGCCGCAGCGCACCGTGCAGAACGGGATGTGCGCGTAAGCGTGAAAAGTGCGATCGGCCTGGCCGGCGGTCACCGAGGCGGGAAGTAGCCCATCGGCCGGAGCCGGGAGTCCATCTGGTAGCGGACCTGCCACTATTTGCCCTTAGCCTCGCCCTTTTTGTTCGAGTCGGTCGACAGTGCTGCGATGAATGCCTCTTGAGGCACCTCAACGCGACCGACCATCTTCATGCGCTTCTTTCCCTCTTTTTGCTTCTCGAGGAGCTTGCGCTTGCGGCTGATGTCGCCGCCGTAGCACTTGGCCAAAACGTCTTTGCGCATCGCGCGAATCGACTCGCGAGCGATGATGCGGCTGCCGATTGCGGCCTGAATAGGAACCTCGAATTGCTGGCGCGGAATCAACTCGCGCAGCTTGCCAGTGATCATTACGCCGTACGAGTAGGCCTTGTCTTTGTGCACGATGGCGCTGAATGCGTCAACTTGTTCGCCCTGCAGCAGCAGGTCAACCTTGACCAGGTCGCCCTCAGCGAGTCCCGACTCCTCGTAATCCAAGGATGCGTAGCCCTGGGTCTTGCTCTTGAGTTGATCGAAGAAGTCGAACACGATCTCTGCGAGAGGCAGATTGTAGCGCAGCTGAACGCGATCTTCGCCTAGGTACTGCATGTCGATCATGGTTCCGCGACGAGACTGGCAGAGCTCCATGATCACGCCAACGTAATCCTTGGGGCTCAGAATCGTGGCCTTGACCATCGGCTCGAGCACCTTCTTGACCTTGCCGGTCGGGTACTCGCTCGGGTTTGTCACGGTGATCTCTTTGCCGTCATCCATGGTGACTTCATAAACCACGGATGGCGCGGTCGCGATGAGGTCGAGGCCAAACTCGCGCTCGAGGCGCTCGGTGACAATCTCGAGGTGCAGCAGGCCTAAAAAGCCGCAGCGAAAGCCGAAGCCCAGCGCGACAGAGGTCTCTGGCTCGTAGACGAGGGCGGCATCGCTCAGCTTGAGCTTGTCTAGCGCCTCGCGCAGGTTCGGATAGTCGCTGCCGTCGATTGGGTAAACGCCCGAAAACACCATCGGCTTGGGGTCGGCATAGCCCTTGAGCGCCTCGGTTGCTGGCTTGATTGCCGCGGTGACGGTGTCGCCGACCTTTGACTGGCGAACGTCCTTCACGCCGGTGATGAGGTAGCCCACCTCGCCGACGCCCAGGCCCTTGGTTGGCTCCGGCTCTGGCGAAGAAACGCCGATCTCTAGCAGTTCGTGCACGGCCTTGGTCGACATCATCTGGATGCGTTCGCGTGGCGCAAGCTGCCCGTCAATCATTCGCACGTATGTGACCACACCGCGATACGAGTCGTAGACCGAGTCGAAGATCATGGCGCGGGCCGGTGCGTTCGGGTTGCCGACGGGGTGCGGCACGGTCGCAACGATCTTGTCAAGCAGCGCATCGACGCCAACACCGGTCTTGCCAGACACGCGCAGGCAGTCTTCTGGGTTGCCACCGATCAGGTTTGCGAGCTCCTCGGCGTACTTCTCTGGCTGGGCGGCCGGCAGGTCGATCTTGTTTAGAACTGGGATGATCTGCAGATCGTTTTCCATCGCGAGATACAGGTTGGCTAGCGTCTGAGCCTCGATGCCCTGGGCGGCATCCACGAGCAAAACGGCACCTTCGCAGGCCGCGAGCGAACGCGAAACCTCGTAGGTGAAGTCGACGTGCCCAGGGGTGTCAATCATGTTCAGGGCGTAGGTCTGCTTGTCGACCTCCCACGGCATGCGAACGGCCTGAGACTTGATGGTGATGCCGCGCTCGCGCTCAATGTCCATGCGGTCTAGGTACTGGGCGCGCATCGAGCGGTCGTCAACGACGCCGGTGAGCTGCAGCATTCGGTCTGCGAGCGTCGACTTTCCGTGGTCGATGTGCGCGATGATGCAGAAATTGCGAATCAGCGAGGGGTCGGTCTTGGCTGGTTCAAGACGGCGCGTGGCGCGTGGCGACAAGGAATACCTCGGGATTGTTTGGAAGCGGAATCGTTCTATTTTCGCACATCACATCGCCGAAACCGCGACCTTCGCGAATGTCCGCCACACGCCAGTTTTGGGTTGCCTGCCCAACGCTAGCCTGATAGACTTGGGAGTCGATTCGGATGAGTGTCTCCATCCAGATCCCCAACCAAAATCATTGCGATTGCTCGCGCGAGCGGTCGCCAACGAAAGTGGAACATGGCAAACATCAAGTCGCAGATCAAGCGCATTGGCACCAACCTTAAGGCTGCCGAGCGCAACAAGGCCGTGAAGAGCGAAGTTAAGTCCGCTGTTCGCGTTGCCCGTGAGGCTGTCGCTGCTGGAGACAAGACCAAGGCTGCCGCTGCAGTCGCCGTCGCATCCAAGAAGCTCGACAAGGCCGTTTCGAAGGGCGTCATTCACAAGAACCAGGCTGCTAACCGCAAGTCGGCTCTTGCCAAGAAGGCCGCTTCGCTCTAAAGCGAAAAACTTCGAGAACCCTCGCTTCGGCGGGGGTTCTTTTTTTGCGCGGGTTATTCGCTCTGGATTTGGCCGGGGCGACCGACGAAGAAGCCAGATGCCAGCTGCAGCGCGGTTAACGCGACAATCACGCCGAGTGGCAGTGCCCAGGATGAACTGATGTCGTGCAGCAAGCCAAAGCCAAAAGTGCCGATGGCGGCAACTAGGTAGCCCCAGCCCTGAGCCAGAGCGCTGAGCCTGGTGGTCATTGCCTGGTTCGTTGCTTTGGTTCCGATCAAGTAGAGCGAGACCGGAAAGGTCGATGCCTGGCCGAGACCGGCTATAACGGCTCCAACTGTCGACATGTCAGGCGCGAGCCACAGAATCGAATAGCCAACCAGAGTAAAAGTCGAGAGGCCTGCCGCTAGCCATGAGAGACTTCTCAACCGCCGGTATAGCGGCCCGAGCAACACTCCAAATGGAACACCGATAATCGTCGCAAGACCGAGCACGCCGCCGGCCGCCGACTCGCTGAGTCCGTAACTCACCAAGACGCTTGGCAGCCAGTTGAGTAGAACGTAGAAGCCAGCAGACTGGATGCCGAAGAATGCGACGAGCCACCAGGTGATTGGGCTTGCTAGAACCGCACGGCGATCTGAACTAACCGCCTCGACCGACTGTGGCAACTCGGGCTCTTTGCCCTTGAGGTGCGGAAACCAGACAACTAGCGCGGCGGCCATCGGAATAGCCCAAAAAGCCATCGAAGGACGCCATCCTCCGCTCGCCTCTGCCACCGGAACCGCGATCGATGCCGCTACCGAGGCCGAGACAGCCATCGTCATTGTGTAGGTGACAGTAAGACTCGAGACCAGGTTCGGATAGTCGCTTCTGATGACAGTCGGCAAAATCACGTTAGCCACGGCAATGCCGAGTCCAATCACAATCGAACAAACTAGCAACGAAAGGTATCCGTCGACGCCGCGAAGCAGGGTCGCGGCAAAGAGCGATACGAGAATCCAGAACATCGCGTGATGCAGACCCAACTTGCGCACAACGAATGGGCCAAAGAAGGCCCCGAACCCAAAACAAAGAACCGGCAAGGCCGTGACCGTGCCTATCTCGACCGCGCCAAGCCCCAAGTTCGCCGAGACCTGTGCGAGCAAAGGCCCAACGCTTGCAACCGGTGGCCTAAGAGTTAGCGCAATCAAGATGGTGGTTAGAAATGCGCCAACTTGGAGGCGCCTCACGAGACCTCGCCCCTGGCTCCAACCAACTGAATTAGGCGCTCCAGCGCAAACGCCGGCTGGCGCTCACCGCCCTTGGCAGCGGCGTCAGCGTCTGCGATTGCAACAATCACTCGCGCGAGGCCATCGTCATTCCAGCCACCGGCAGCCTTGAGCGCCTGTTTCATCTGCCAAGGCGCCATGCCCAGGGCCGCAGGGTTTGCTGTGCGATTGCCTAGTACCTTGGCGATCTGTCGGATCTTCATGGCGAATGCCGCGTTTATCGCGATTGGGTCAGACCCGGTAGAAAGCGCGTGGCGCATCAGGCTCAAGGCCTCGCCCGTTCGACCAGCGATGGCGGCATCGACAACCTTGAAGGAGTTCGTTTCGACCCGGCCGCCAAAGTAGGTGTCGACTATCTGAGCATTGACGTCACCGGTCGCATCCTGCAGCAACTGGTCGCAAGCGGCGGCGAGTTCGACCAAGTCGTCGGCAAACGCATCCGTAAGCGCGCGAACGCCATCCTGGGTGATTTTGCGACCTTGGCTAGCAAAGTGAGCCTGAATGAAGCTTGGGCGCTCACCGACGGAAACCTCTTCACACTTGATTTCGACCCGCTCGAACTGGCGCACGGTGTCGAGCACGCCTTTGGCCCGACCAACGGCGCCAGAGTGACGCAGAACCAGAGTCGTGTCTGAGACGGGCTGCGAGAGGCTCGACTGAAGGTCGGCAACGAAAGCCGACGAGGCGTTCTCGAGTGTCTTCACCACCACCAGTCTCGGCTCAGAAAAGAGTGACGGCGAACTGAGTGCCAATAGCTCACCCTGGGTGTAGTCATCGGCCTGGATCTCGTGGATTTCGAGGTTTGGCTCATCGGCGCGAAGCTTTTCGCGGATGCCTCGAATTGCCTGATCGCCCAGGTAGGTCTCGGGCCCGACGATGAGCACTAGCGGCGCGGGGGCTGCCCTGCGCCAATCGACAATGCTCACTTCGCTCACCATGAAAGCCTAACCGCGACCCGCGACGGTGATGCCTAAGTTGCCGTCGGTTATCGATAACGCAATGCCACCCATGCGGTCTGTTCGCAGAATTTGCGCGCCAATTCGTTCAAGCACGTTTAGACAGGCGTCGGTCGGGTGTCCATAACGGTTGTTCAAGCCGACCGACACCATCGCCAGTTGCGGCCGCAGCCAGTCGATGAATTCCGCACTCTGGTTTGCCGAGCCGTGGTGCGCAACCTTTAGAACGAGCGGCTTGGTTCTGCACGCGTCATCGAACCAGGATGAGCTGCTCGCGAGCAGGCGCTCCTGACCCGCCGCACCGAGGTCGGCGAGCGTGACCAGACAGAGTCGATCGGATTTAAAAAGCATGCCAATAGAGCCATCGTTCGAGTCCTCGGCCTCGCTCGCGCCGATGGTCGGCGTAATCACCCGCCACCGAAAATCTCCAAGCGTGCCTGAGACTCCGATGCCCACTTGATTGGTTGGTATGCCTCTTGCCTCCAGGATTTGCCGAGTGTCGTCGGCGCCTGGTCTCGAATCGGCGAACGAGGTGAGTAGCGCCCGGTCTACGACTCTGCCATCCAGAGCGCCCGACACTCCCCCGACGTGATCGAGATCAAAGTGGGTGAGCTCGAGAACGTCGATGTGCTCGATGCCGAGCTGGTCGAGACATCGATCTACGGGCTCTGGCTCTCTGCCGACATCTATGACCATTACCTGCTTGCGCGATCGAACGACAAGAGCGTCACCTTGGCCGACATCGCAGTTCGCAATCTGCCAGTCGCGTGCAGGCCAACGTGCGGCAACGAGATTGTGCCGAACTCCTATCAATGCGGGAACCACAAGCGCCAGAACCAAACCCGCGGGAGCTAGCGCCGAAACGCGAGCCAGAGCCACGCCATGGTGGGATTGACGCTTGCGCATCAACAACCACGCAGAGAACACCGCCCCCATAATGGCGACTTGTCCAGCAAAACCGCTCGGCCACGGAATCAACTGCATCGGGAGCCCCGAACAAAAACCGGCAACGCTCACCGTCCACGCCGCGAATAGCGAAGCTACCCAGCACAGGCTGGCGGCTAGGTGCGGAGCAGGTATGGCGAGCAGCACCGCGAGCATGCCCAAAATCGTGGATGGCGCAACCATCGGCTCGGCTAACAGGTTGGCGAGCAGCGACCAAACCGGGAGTCCTCCCTGCAGGCCCAG
>JBEGJS010000080.1:0-3653 GCA_041184485.1 Actinomycetota bacterium
ACTGCGAACGGGGCCAACCTTGGCGGGCACTTTGTCTGTGCCATAGAGGGCGATGTGCCTTGTGAATCCTCGCTCAACTGGCTCAACATAAACCAAAGACGCCGACTTCAGACCGTAAAGCGGATAGGCACCCTTTTGATTAGCGGGCACCTTGACCGCGACGATGCCGCTTTCGCCATCAACCACCTGAGGTCCAGCGCTTTGAGCCGGGCTGCCGACGCCTACCACTGCCAAGACCAGCGATGCTAAAACTGCAACCACTGCCGACCGCGTTAGTTTGCGCACTGCCGATGCCTATCTGTCTGATTCGAGGAGCTTGGTGATAACCCTGAGCCTGTTTTCGACCACACTTTCGTGTGCCACATCGCTCGGGTTCAACTCCGAAACATCATTCAAACACAGCACCGAAGGGACCCTGCGGAAGTAGAGTCCAAGAATTCTGGGTAACGAACTTTTAGCGTTAATCACGATGTAGTTGTAGGTCAGTTTGCCGCCGACGAAACCTCGCCCAGACGTGATTGCTGCGAAGTTGTGCATCCACTCGGGCACGATGTCGCCTCTGGAGCGGAACTTGTTGCGACAGGTTCGGTCGAATTCGGAACCGAACTCTGCCCACAGCTTTTCCATGAGCTTTTTCTGCAGCGGATGCGGGCCGTGTTGAATGCTTCGGGTGGTCGTTTTGAGCCCTCGACCGTGTGCCAGAAGCACCGTGTCTTGGCGAATGTCCTGAATCAGATCTTTCGATTTCGAAGACATGCCAGACATCACGGTTCTCGTGTAACGGATAACCGATCGACCGAGCGTGTCAAACCAGATGCCCGGGTGCAGGTTGCGGCCGAAGAATATGTCGTCGTTCAAATACAAGAAATGCTCTGAAAGCCCGGGGATGCGATGCAGGTTCGCGGTAATCGCATGCGAGTTAAAGGTCGGCAAATATTCACTCGGGATGAAGTCTCGGTGGTCAATCACCGAAACCCTCTCGGCGAGCTCGCCCAGCTCGGGAACCTGTCCATCGGTAACGACCCAGATCCGATTCACCCAGGCTGCGTGCTGCAAGAGGCTTCTGATCGAAAAGTAAAGTTCGTTGCGGCTGACGAATCGACTGGCCGAAGCTCCGTGCGATGACTCGTTTTCACGCTGGTGGAGTGACTTTTTCGCCAGCCACTTCGGGTCGCTTCCGTCTACCCACAGATAGACCACGTCAATCTTGAACGGCACTTCGTAAAGATTATTGATGGATGCGGCGAACTCGAGGTCTTGAAGCTTGGCATCGTCCGCGGCCAAGTCGGCAAAGATGCCGTTCCACGCTGGTGTGACCAGATTTCCTCTCGTCGTCTGCTTCCAAACCTCGAGTGGGATCAGTCGACGTTTGGTTCCATATGTCGCTTTGGGAGCAAAGGCCAACTGAAGCCGTCCAGAAGTTGCCTGCTTGACAACGTTTGAGCTGATTTCGCCAACAATCGACCAATCCGTATCGAACGAAAGTGTCGGCTTGGACATAGCGCTTAGCAGGTCACAGTCGGCGACCTCCATCGCCCAGCGAAGCACCGATTCGAGGTCTTTGGAACTGACCGCCACCGGTTCAACCAGCCAACTGTGTGCCGGCACTGGAAACAGTTGTTCACACTTTAGGAGCGATGCGCGAAGAGGCTCGAGTGCCTTTTTCTGCTGTTCCGAGACTCCTTCACGGGTCCAAAATGGCCGAGGGTCGTTGAGGGATTTTTGGAAAAGAGGCAGAACTCCTGCAGCGAGGCGGAGGAGTGTAGGTTCGAGGCGGGTTCCGCCAAATTTCGCCACTAACGACTTCACTCAACACCTCCAATACCACCAAGTCTAGCCACCACGAGAGAGGCCACAGCGGGCAAGTCAGTCTAGAGACGGTTAGGAATTTATGTGAATTTTGTGCCAGGCGTCTCGAACGCTCGGCGAGCTGGTGCGGATGCTGTCATACATGATTTGGGAATGGGAGACCGCATAGAAAGGATCGACCTCCGGGTTCCAGAGCACATGCTCGATGCCATTGGCTCTCAGCAACGCGAGGTTCGTGGGGTGGTCTTTGAGGTAGAGCACTTGGGTAGGTTGAAGCAAAGTCACGAGCGTTTCGGAACTTTGAGCGCTGGAACAGGCGATTACGACAAGGTCGCGCTGGTTGCCAGCATCCTTGCGATTTCGTTTCGAAAAATAGGATTCCAGCAGAAGCTTTGTGGTCACCTGATTGGTTGCCAGCACGATTGGCCCAGCAGCGGCTTCTTCATAGAGAACTGGCGCCCAGGCCTTGGCAGTTTTGGTGTCAAACGGATCTGAGAAATAGGTGAATACTTTGCGCGCATCCGGGTGGATGAACTTGACCCAATCGGTGCCAATCGCAGAAGAGAATTCCATTGTTCTGGCGAGAGAGGTTGCGGTGTTCGCAATCGGGCGCCAAAGCCCAACCATTTGGCAAACCAAGCGAAGGGCAAAGTTTGGATACCGAAGCCAACCAAGTCTTTTGCCGCGCGGCAGAAACGGCTCTAAGACCTCGGACCGAGACTCGAGCCCATCGGCCTCTGCAAGAGCAGCTTCGACTGCGCTGTGGAAGAGAGAATCGCAATCGGAAGATGGCTCGAAATAGTAGTCGGCTAATGAGTGCAATGTGGACTCGTCGGGTTCTCTTGCCCCTGACAAAACTTGTTCGAGATTAGCGAGTTGGTCAACGCTGAGTCGGGTAACAGAATCGAACAGTCGCGAGCCGGTTACAACCGCGGTTTCACTCACCGGCTCGGTGACGATAAGCGGCTTTCCGGTCGGTAGCCAGTCATAAGCAACGGCCGACACGTCGGTAATCATTACGTCAAGGTTTTGAAGCTGCCAACCAAACTCGCTCTTGTCTAAGTAATGGTTGAGAGTTGCGGAGGTGCCGGATCGGCGTGCCAAAAGTTCTCGAATCTGGCGGTCGGCTCTGGCGATCTCGGTGTCTCGAGATCCGGCAAGGGGATGAGGTCGATAGATCACCTGGCACCCGAGTTCGACCAAACTCGAGACGAGTTCGAGCCCATGAGTGGCGATTGACGAATACCGAGTTGTCTCGCTGGCACCTTCCCAAGTGGGAGCGTAGAGAACCGACATGACCTCCCGCGGCGCATCCACGTAATCGTCTGGTACGCGGTGCAAATCGGCAAGCTGCGGTCGACCGATTCGCTTGATTCGAGCGGCTGAAAAATTCGCAACGTTCCTTAAAACGCGATCTTCTGCAGCCTGCCCCGCCGCGAAGTAATAGTCATACCGCTTGAGCGTGTTCTGAAACATGTAGGCCTTGTCGGACTCGCCGTGAGAGATCCAGGCGTGTACACCCCGCCCATAGCGAAGCGCAAAGAAGTTTCGAGCGTTCTGATTCGCATATAAAAGAAGACGGGGTTGCGACCGGTTCAGAAAATCGACCAAACCATCCGGAAGTTCAACCTGAGCCGCGCCGAGGCCGGTGTCGGCGAGCAACGGGGTGACCTCGTCTGCTACATATAAAACTGTGACATTGCGCGTGTTCGACAAGCGTTGGAGAGGCTGCAACCACTGTTTGAGTTGATAGAGGTTCTTGTCTCCGCTGTCGAGAAAAACAAAAACAACATCAAGCCTGTTTGTCGCCAAGAGCCCAAATCCTCTTTGAAACTTGAAGGTCT
>JBEGJS010000081.1:0-8059 GCA_041184485.1 Actinomycetota bacterium
GTGTTACTCACCCGTTCGCCACTAATCCACCGGAGCAAGCTCCAGCTTCATCGTTCGACTTGCATGTGTTAAGCACGCCGCCAGCGTTCGTCCTGAGCCAGGATCAAACTCTCCGTAAAAAATGTTTTGACGTGGGCGAACCCAGTCAAGTTTTTTGCGATGTGCCGGAAAATGGCACAGCAGTTTGATCTAGCTAAATCAGATTGTCTGACAATCTGTCTAACCAATTTGTTTTGGGAACGAGAGCAAGCTCTCGCAACCAATTAGTTGGCATCGACATTGTGCACGCTGTTGAGTTCTCAAGGATCGGATGCGCCTGGGAGTTTGTCTCGCGACTTGCCTCCAGGGCAACTTCACTACCTTACAACATGAACAGACGTGAAAGCAAATGCTTTCTCGATGAACAGTTGAAGGATTTAAATCTTAGACACGCGTGGCAAAACCTACAAGGCTTTGACCGCTGGTCTAGGATTTGCTGCTCTTGAGCCGGGAACCTAATCAGGTTTTCCCAAACTTTGGGCAACGAGGTAAAACATTACGGGTTCATAACGACGATGTCAAATCCATCCGCAAAATTCAGGTTCTCGGGCGTGTCGCCCAATAAACACGCGGATGAGGGGTTGCAGCGGCTAGCCGCGGACGACGCCGGCAAGAGTCTTCTTGCCGCGGCGGATCACGGCAAAACGGCCGTGCAACCAGGCGTCTACCTGGCCGAGCTCATCTTCTACCTTGACGTTGTTCAGGTAGACGCCACCCTCGGCAATCGCGCGGCGGCCAGCGGAGACGCTGGCCACGAGGCCGGCATCCGCCAAAAGCTGGGCAATCGTGGCATCGGCAGCGTAGGCGGCCTGAGGAAGTTCGGCGATTGCCCCGGCGATGGTGGCCTCGTCAAGCGCCACCAGATCTCCGTTGCCAAAGAGTGCGGCGCTTGCCGCGATTGCCGACTCGGCAGCATCCCTGCCGTGCACGAGGCTTGTGACCTCGAGCGCTAGGCGCTTCTGCGCCGCGCGCAGGTATGGCGCATCCTTGGTCTGCTGCTCTAGCTCGGCGATCTCCGCGCGAGACAAGAACGTGAAAACCTTCAGGCGATCGACGACATCCGCGTCTTCGACGTTGAGCCAGAACTGGTAGAACGCATAAGAGCTGGTGAGCTCGACATCGAGCCAGACCGCGTTGCCCTCAGACTTGCCAAACTTCTTGCCATCCGAGTTGGTAATGAGTGGCGTTGCCAGGATGTGCGCCGAGCCGCCCTCTACCTTGTGAATCAGGTCGGTGCCGCTGGTTAGGTTGCCCCACTGGTCGGAGCCGCCGGTCTGCAGCGTGCAGCCGTAGCGGCGGTAAAGCTCCAAGAAGTCCATGCCCTGCAGGATCTGGTAGCTGAACTCGGTAAACGAGATTCCGGCGTCTGAGTTGAGTCTTGCGCTGACGGCATCCTTAGCAATCATCTTGTTGACCCTGAAGTGCTTGCCGATCTCGCGCAAGAAGTCGATCGCGCTGAGCGGGTCGGTCCAGTCGAGGTTGTTCACCAAGCGCGCGGCGTTGCCGCCTTCAAAGGACAAGAATCGAGCACCCTGCGCGCCGAGTCGCTGAACCCAGTCTGCGACTACCTCTTTGGTGTTGAGCGTGCGCTCGGCACTCGGCTTAGGGTCTCCGATGAGGCCGGTCGCTCCGCCGACCAGCAGCAACGGATTGTGCCCAGCGAGCTGCAGTCGACGCATGGTGAGCAGCTGAACCAGGTTTCCTAGGTGCAGGCTCGGTGCGGTCGGGTCGAAGCCGCAGTAGTAGGTGATCGGCGAACCGGCCAGCGCGGCCTTGAGTTCGGCCTCGTCGGTCGAAAGCGCTACGAGCCCGCGCCACTGCAGTTCGTCCCACAGCGAGGCAAAGCTCGAGTCGTTCGACTGCTCGGCAAGGATGGCTGGATTCGCCAAGGCTAGGCCTCTTTCTTAGCGACAAACTTTTTGAGCACGGCAATCTGCTCGAGCACTCTCGGCAGTGCGGTGCCACCGGCGCCAGAGCGGGCACGGATGCTGCCAGCGACCGTCAGGACCTCGCGCACCTCAGGCGTGAGCTTTGGCGAGATGGCGGCCATGTCGGCGTCTGGCACCTCGTGCAGGTCTAGGCCATTCTGCTCGCAGAACGAAACGAGCTTGCCGGTGATCTCGTGGGCGTCTCTGAATGGCACGCGCTGCTTCACCAACCACTCGGCGACATCCGTGGCTAGCGAGAAGCCGGCAGGGGCAAGCGCCTCGAGACGCTCGGTGTTGAAGGTCATGGTCGCGACCATGCCGGTGAAGGCGGGCAGCAGCACTGTGAGGGTGTCGACCATGTCGAAGATCGGTTCTTTGTCTTCTTGCAGGTCGCGGTTATAAGACAGCGGCAGGCCCTTGAGGGTTGCCAGCAGCCCGGTGAGGTCGCCGATGACTCGGCCGGCCTTGCCACGTGCCAGCTCGGCGATGTCTGGGTTCTTCTTCTGCGGCATGATCGACGAGCCCGTCGAGAATGCGTCGCTCAACTTGATGTAGTCGAACTCGGCCGATGCCCAGATGATGATCTCTTCTGCGAAGCGCGAGAGGTTGATGCTGACCAGGGTCGCGATGAACGCGAACTCAGCCACGACATCGCGGCTCGCGGTCGCATCCATGGAATTCGGAGCAGCCTGCACCAGACCGAGCTCGGTGGCAACGAGATTTGGGTCGAGGCCGAGGGTCGAACCGGCGAGCGCTCCAGAACCGTATGGAGAGATCAGTGCGCGCTTGCGCCAGTCGGCGAGGCGCTCGAGGTCGCGGGCCAGCGGCCAGGCGTGCGCGAGCAGGTGGTGCGAGAGCAGCACTGGCTGAGCGTGCTGAAAGTGCGTGCGGCCGGGCATGGCAACACCTAGGTGCTGCTCGGCACGAGCGACGAGGACCTCGATGAGCTGCGCCACCATGTCGTTGATGATGTCTGCCTGGTCGAGCAGGTAGGTGCGAATCAGGGTCGCGATCTGGTCGTTGCGGCTGCGACCGGCGCGAACCTTGCCGCCGAGCTCAGGGCCAGCGATCTCGACGAGGCCGCGCTCGAGGGCCGAGTGCACATCCTCGTCTTGGGGCTTGGCAGAGAAGCTGCCGGTTTCGACGCGCGAAAGCAGCTCGACGAAGCACTTGTCTAGCTGGGTTAGTTCGGCAACGGTCAGGTAGCCGGCGTTGGCCAGGGCCTTGATGTGGGCGCGCGAACCGGCGATGTCGTATTTGGCGAGTCGCCAATCGAAGTGCACCGAGCGACTTAGCGCTGCGAGCGTCGCGTCTGGACCGCCTTCAAAACGACTTCCCCAGAGCGAGTTTGCTCCCTCAGACATAACTGGTTGCCTCTTTTGCGACTTGGATGCGGGCGCTACGCAGACTATGCGTTGCGGTATCCGCCGAACGATTCAATCTTAGGCGAGGGTGGTGTGCCCAGCCCCTGAAGCCTTGGCCTGGCGGTCAAGCCAGACCATGAGCGCCTTCTGTGCGTGCAGCCGGTTCTCGGCTTCGTCCCAGATGACCGACTGCGGGCCGTCGATTACCTCGGCGGCGACCTCGTAGCCGCGATAGGCGGGCAGGCAGTGCAAGAAGATTGCGTCAGACTTTGCCGAGCGCATCAGGTTGGCGTCGATCGTGAAACCGGCGAAGTCGGCGATGCGCTTTGCCTTTTCATCCTCTTGGCCCATCGAGATCCAGGTGTCGGTGACCACCACGTCGGCTCCCAGGATGGCATCCTGGGCGGTGCCGTGCACCTCGATTGAACCGCCGGTCTGGGCAGCGATTTCTTCGGCGCGGCGAACCACGTGCGAGTCAGGCAGGTACTCTTCGGGTGCGCCGATCGAAACGTGCATTCCCGCGGTCGCACCGGCTACCAGGTAGCTGTGCGCCATGTTGTTCGAACCGTCGCCGATGTATGCCATCTTCAGGCCCGCGGTCTTGCCCTTGTGCTCGCGAATGGTAAGCAGGTCGGCGAGCAGCTGGCACGGGTGCCACTCGTCGCTCAGCGAGTTGATTACCGGAACTTTCGAGTTGGCGGCCATCTCGTCGAGGCCCGCCTGAGCGTAGGTTCTCCAGACGATCTGGGCGACCTGGCGCTCGAGCACGCGAGCGGTGTCGGCAACAGACTCCTTGCCGCCCATCTGCGAGGTCTGCGAGTCGATGATCAGCGGCACTCCCCCGAGGTCGGCAACGCCCACCGCAAAAGAGACTCTGGTGCGGGTCGAAGTCTTGTCAAAGATCAGCGCGACGGTCTTGTGGCCATCGAAGATCTGCTCGGCGGTCGGGTGCTTCTTTAGGTGCGCGGCGAGGTCGAGAATCTCGGACTGCTCTGCAGGCGAGACGTCGTCATCCTTGAGAAAGTGTCTGACCATTGGTCGCTCTTTTCTGATTGCGGTTAGGCCGACTCGGGCAGCACCAGGGTGCCGACACCGCCATCGGTGAAGATTTCGAGCAGGATGCTGTGTGGCGTGCGCCCGTCGATCACGTGGGCACGAGGAACCCCGCCCTCGACAGCAGACAGACAGGCCTGCATCTTTGGAATCATGCCCGACTCGAGCTTGGGCAGAAGTTCTTGCAGTTCTGAGACCGTGATTTCGGTGACCAGCGAGTCGCGGTTTGGCCAATCGCTATAGAGACCCGGCACGTCGGTGAGCACCATGAGCTTTTCGGCGCCGAGCGCGATTGCCACCGACGCGGCGGCGAGGTCGGCATTGACGTTGAGTAACTGGCCGGCGGTGGTCGGGGCGACGGTCGAAATAACCGGGATGACGCCCGCGTCCAGAGCCTCGAGCACGATGCGCGGGTTGACTGTGGTCACCTCGCCGACTAGGCCGATGTCGACCGGGCCATCCTCGGTTTCGAGCTTCGTGATTTCGGCGCGAAACAGGTTTGCATCCTCGCCGTTTAGAACCGTCGCCTCAGCGCCAGACTCGCGAATGAGCTTGGCCAGCTCTGCGCCAATCTGCTCGCGCAAGACATCGCGAATCACGCCGATGGACTCTTCGGTGGTGACCCTGAAGCCGCCGCGAAACTCGCTGTGAATGCCCAGCTCGGCAAGGCGCGCGCTGATCTGAGGGCCGCCGCCGTGCACGACGACCGGCTTGATGCCGACCCAGCGCAGGTAGGCCATGTCTTCGGCGAAAGCACGCTGCAGATCAGCATCGACCATGGCGTTGCCGCCAAACTTGATGACCACGACCTTGCCGTGAAACTGCTGCAGCCAGGGCAGCGACTCGATCAGGGTCTGCGCCTTAATCTGCGCGATCTCTTCGGGGGTCTGCTGGTTTGCGATCATGACGAGTACGCGCTGTTCTCGGTGACGTATTCGTGCGTCAGGTCGTTGGTGAAGATCGTTGCGGCGGCCGAACCTGCGTTGAGCGAAATCTCGATGTCGACGGCGCGCGGGCTGAGGTCGACGAGGTCGCGCGACTGGTCGGGCTGACCCTTGCGCGAGACACTGACGCCGTTGATGGCAACGTCGATGTCGTATGGGTCGAACTGGGCCTTGCTGGTGCCCACGGCGGCCAGGATGCGGCCCCAGTTGGGGTCGTTGCCATAGATGGCGGCCTTGAAGAGGTTGTTGCGGGCGACCACGCGACCAACGTCGACGGCCTCGTCCTCGGTGGCTGCGTTAACAACACGGATGGCGATCTCGTGGCTTGCGCCCTCGGCATCTGCGAGCAGTTGCTTGGCCAGGTTTAGGCAGACGTCGGTGAGGGCCTCGGTGAAGTCGGTAGCGCTCGGAGTGACGCCGGAGGCGCCGCTCGCGAGGATGGCAACGGTGTCGTTGGTCGACATGCAGCCGTCTGAGTCGAGGCGATCGAACGAGACCCTGGTGGCTGCGCGTAGCGCGAGGTCGAGGGCCTGGCTGTCGATGACGGCATCGGTGGTCAGCACCACGAGCATCGTGGCTAGGCCGGGAGCCAGCATTCCCGCACCCTTGGCCATGCCGCCGATCGACCAGCCATCGCGGGTCAGCGCGGCCGTCTTAGGCACAGAGTCGGTGGTCATGATTGCCTCGGCGGCCGCCTGACCGCCGTCTGCCGCGAGCGCTGCCTGCGCGGCAACCACGCCACCGAGCAGTTTCTCGCGGTCGAGCTGCTCACCGATCAAGCCGGTCGAGCAAACCAAGACATCGCCTGCCGAAACGCCGAGAACTTCGCCGACCTTCTCGGCCGTTGCGTGAGTGGTCTGAAATCCCTGCGCACCGGTGTAGCAGTTGGCTCCGCCGGAGTTCAGCACGATCGCGCTGACCTGGCCATCCTTGATGACCTCTTGAGACCACAGCACGGGGTTGGCGAGGCAACGGTTGGTGGTGAAGACCGTTGCTGCCGCATTGAGCGGACCGAGGTTCTGCACCAGCGCCAGGTCGGCATTGCCAGAGGCCTTTAGGCCAGCGCGAACGCCAGCGGCGACGAATCCCTTTGGCACTGTCACGGTCATGGCGCGACTCCGTTCACGTTGAGTCCCGTTTGCTCGGCGAAACCAAGCGCGATATTGAGCGACTGAATCGCAGCGCCAGCTGTGCCCTTGACCAGGTTGTCGATCGCCGAGACGATGACCGCGCGGCCGGCGTGTTCGTCGACTGCGATGCCGATCTGGCAGACATTGGTGCCGAGCACCGACGCCGTGTTGGGGTACTCGCCGTCGGCAAGAACGCGAATGTACTGCTCGTCGCCATAGTGCGCGGCAAAGGCAGCACGAAGCTTGTCGAGGCTCGCTCCTGGTGCGAGCTTGGCGGTGTTCACGGCGAGGATGCCCCGAGACATCGGCACTAGAACGGGGGTGAACGAAATGCTTACCGCCCTGCCAGCGGCCTTGCTCAGGTTCTGTTCGATCTCTGGGGTGTGGCGGTGGACGCCACCAACTCCGTATGCGCTCGCCGAGCCCAGAATCTCGCTGGCGAGGAGGCTGGTCTTGAGGCTCTTGCCAGCGCCCGAGGTGCCGACCGACATGATGCTGACCAGATCATCGGTCTCGACTAGGCCGGCCGCGATGGCAGGCGCAAGAGCGATGGTCGCTGCGGTCACGTTGCAGCCCGGAACCGCGATGCGGGTAGCACCTACGAGATTGGCTCGCTGCTTGTCGCCGGCACCAAGTAGCAGCTCCGGCATACCGTAGGTCCAGGTGCCGGCGTGCTCGCCGCCGTAGTACTTGGCCCAGTCGGCCGCTGACTCAAGTCTGAAGTCGGCACCGCAGTCGAGCACGATGGTCTCGGCAGATAGCAGCGCGGCAACCTCGGCCGACTTCGTGTGCGGCAGCGCCAAGAACACAACGTCGTGACCGGCTAGGTTTTCGGCGGTCGTATCGATCAGGATGCGCTCGGCAAAAGACTGGAGGTGTGGGTGAACGCTGGCGATGGTTTGCCCCGCGTTGGCGTTGGCCGTGACTGCACCTAGCTCAAGCTCGGGGTGAGCCGCGATCAGGCGCAGCAGCTCGCCACCGACGTAGCCACTGGCCCCGGCAACTGCAACCTTTACGGTCATCTCAACCTCCGCTTGAAAGTTCTTTTGGTTTAGAACCTAAAAGTACGAGTTTATTCGCGACTAGGCGCGAATAACAGCACCAAACAGTTCGGCCGCCAGTGCCACTGCGGCATCGCGTGACTCGCTGGCCTCGACCTGGGTCAGGGTTCTGTCTGCGGCGCGGAATCTCAGCGCGAAGGTCAGCGACTTTTTGTCTTCGCCGACGTTCTCGCCGCGATAGTCGTCAACCAGGGTTGCGTGTTCGAGCAACTCCCCCGCGCCCTGATAAATGGCCTTGAGCACCTGACCGGCGGCGAGGTCGCGATCGACAACGAGCGAAAGGTCTTGCGTGGCAGCCGGATAGATGTAGACCGCCTCGGCCTGCACAACGGCTGGAGCAGCGGCCGCCAGCGCGTCTAGGTCGAGCTCGAAGATCGCGACGCGGCGAGGCAGGTCGGCATCGGCGGCCAGCGCCGGATCCAACTCGCCGACAACACCTAAAACATCGTCGCCAACGAGCAACTCGGCGCCGCGGCCCGGGTGGAATCCCTTGAGCGATGCCTGACGCAGTTCGAGCGCCACGCCAACGGCGTGCGCGGC
>JBEGJS010000082.1:0-16187 GCA_041184485.1 Actinomycetota bacterium
CTCAACGAGGGTGCTACCTGCCGATGCGACTGCATCGGTTGGGCTGATCGAAGGCTTGGTCTCGACGTCAACGACGAGCTTGTCGAAGTTGGTGAACTCACCGGCACGAGTTGCCTCGACGCGGTAGGCGACCTTCAGAACTGGCGAGTAGATCGAGTCAACCGGGATGATGCCGACCTCGGCGTCTGGGTTGCGGTTCTGCGAAGCCTGAACGTAGCCGCGGCCACGCTCGATGACTAGCTCAACCTCGAACTTGCCCTTGGCGTTGATGGTCGCGATGACCAGCTCTGGGTTGTGAATCTCGACACCGGCAGGAACCTGGATGTCGGCGGCGGTAACTTCACCGGCGGTCGACTTCTTGACGGTTGCAACTACTGGCTCGTCGAGCTCGCTCGAAACAACGAGCTCCTTGAGGTTCAGGATGATCTCGGTGACGTCTTCTTTTACGCCTTCGATGGTGCTGAATTCGTGAAGTACGCCAGCGATCTTGATGCTGGTGACTGCTGCGCCAGGAATCGACGAAAGCAGGGTGCGGCGAAGCGAGTTGCCAAGGGTGTAACCGAAGCCTGGCTCCAGTGGCTCAAGGGTGAAACGCGAACGGTTCGCGTCGAGTTTTTCTTCGTTCAGGGTTGGGCGCTGTGCAATTAGCACTTTGTTTCCTTTCAGCAGAGCATCCGCTATTTGATGCTCACTTGTTGGTTGTCACACAGTGGCCACTGCGCGACTTAGCTGCGATTAAGTTGTGAAAGTGAAGCTGGGCGAAAACGCGGATGCGTTAGACGCGGCGACGCTTTGGCGGACGAACGCCGTTGTGTGCCTGTGGGGTGACATCCGAGATTGAACCAACCTCGAGGCCTGCGGCCTGAAGCGAACGGATGGCGGTCTCGCGGCCCGAACCTGGACCCTTGACGAATACGTCAACCTTCTTGAGGCCGTGCTCCTGAGCCTTGCGGGCTGCAGCCTCGGCTGCCATCTGAGCGGCGTAAGGGGTCGACTTGCGCGAACCCTTGAAGCCAACATCACCAGACGACGACCACGAGATAACGGCGCCGGTGGCGTCGGTGATCGAAACGATGGTGTTGTTGAAGGTGCTCTTGATGTGAGCCTGACCGACGACTACGTTCTTCTTTTCTTTGCGGCGTGGCTTGCGGGCGGCGGTGCCGGCCTTTGCCTTAGGTGCTGCCATGAGTTCTCCTAAATTCCTATGAGGCTAACGCGAGAGCCGGGGCTACTTGCGTGCCGCCTTCTTCTTGCCTGCAACGGTGCGCTTCGGGCCCTTGCGGGTGCGAGCGTTGGTCTTGGTGCGCTGGCCACGAACTGGCAGGCCCTTGCGGTGGCGAATACCTTCGTAGGAGCCGATTTCGACCTTGCGGCGAATGTCTGCTGCTACGTCACGGCGGAGGTCACCCTCAACCTTGTAGTTGCCTTCGATGAAGTCACGGATAGCGACGAGCTGCTCGTCGGTTAGGTCCTTGACGCGGGTGTTCTTGTCTACACCGGTCTCGGCCAAGATCTGAACCGAGCGGGTACGGCCAATGCCGTAAACATAGGTAAGTGCGATTTCGACGCGCTTGGCGTCTGGAATATCAGCTCCGGCAACACGTGCCATGTGGATTTCTCCTTGTTTTTAGAAGGTCTGCAGCATCACATCCCACTCGGGGCTCCCGCCTTCTCGGGAGGTGCCGTCAAGTCTCGCGACTTTACGTTGTGGTGCCTTGGTGTATTTAGTTGTGTTTGGTGCTGGTGGTGCTCATCTGCTCGACCTCGCGGTCGGGCAAAGTCTTAGCCCTGGCGCTGCTTGTGGCGTGGGTTCTCGCAGATGACCATGACGCGACCGTGGCGACGGATGACCTTGCACTTGTCGCAAATCTTCTTGACGCTTGGGTTAACCTTCATGTCTCTTACTTCTGTCGGGGCTATCTCTAGCCGTTGGGCGATGGCCGCATCCGGTCGGATGAAACCACCAAATCTTTATTTGTAGCGATAGATGATGCGGCCACGAGTCAGGTCGTAGGTGCTCAGCTCCACGATCACGCGGTCCTCTGGGAGGATACGGATGTAGTGCTGACGCATCTTGCCCGAAATATGAGCCAAGACCTTGTGACCATTGGTCAGCTCTACCCGGAACATGGCGTTCGGGAGAGCCTCAACTACTGTGCCCTCAATCTCGATGACACCGTCTTTGTTGGCCATAGCCTCACTTATCTGCTAACACTTGTTCGGCGCGAAAACCGCACGCGAAAAACCCAAACTCGCGAATGGGATTGCGTGTAGAAACACCGACTCTCAATCCTACCCTTTGGGCTGGGCAGAAAACAAGTTAATCCAGGGCCACCGGCTTGACGCCAAAGCGGGCGAGCTTTTCGACTCCCCCGTCTGGCTCGGTGAGCACCCAGATGCCTCGATCGTGCACCGCGACCGTGTGTTCCCAGTGCACCGCATCCGAGCCGTCTTTGCTCGAGACTGTCCATCCGTCGGCCAAAATCTTGACCTTGCGGCTGCCCGCGGTAAACATCGGCTCGATTGCGATAACCAGGCCAGGCGTGACGGCCGGCCCGGTGTGCTTGGTCTTGTAGTTGAAGACCGGTGGGTCTTCGTGCATCGAACGGCCTACGCCGTGCCCGATGTAGTCCTCGAGAATGCCGTAGTTTCCGGCCCCGTAGATCGACTTTTCGACGGCGATGCCGACGTCGTTGAGGTAGCGCGCCGAGGCAAGGGCAGCGATGCCGGCCCAGAGCGAGTTCTCGCCATCCTTGGCTAGTTTTTCGCGACGCTTGGTGACCGCTGGGTCGACGCCACCTGGCACGACCACGGTGATGGCGCTGTCGCCGTTCCACCCAGATGAAGTTTCGGCGCCGCAGTCGATCGAGACGATGTCGCCGGCGGCCAGAATGCGATCGGCGCTCGGAATGCCGTGCACCACCTCGTCATTGATGCTGATGCAGGTGGTGTGGTGGTAGCCCGGCACAAGCTTGAAGTTGCTGTGGCCGCCTGCCGCGACGATCGCCGCTTCGGCAGCAGCGTCGAGTTCTAGGGTGGAGATGCCTGGGCGAATAGCTGCGCGAACTGCGGCGAGCCCCGCGGCCGTCATCAGCCCGGCCTTGCGCATCTCAACGATCTGGTCGTTGGTCTTTAGCTCAAACTCGTGGCGTGACATTGCGTTCTGCGAGCGCGGCGAGAATGCGGTCGGTGACCTCTTCGATCGCGCCGAGGCCATCGATGGCAACCACGAGGTTGCGGCTCGAGTAGTCGGCAACTAGCGGCTCGGTCTGCTCTTCATAAACAGCGAGGCGGTGACGAATCACGTCTTCGGTGTCGTCTGCGCGACCCTGCTTCACAGCGCGGTCGAGCAAGCGGCGAACCACCTCGTCGGTGTCGGCGGTGATCAAAACGACTGCGTCAAGCGCGGTGCCGGCTGCGCCAAGGATGTCATCCAGTTCGGCCACCTGATCGGCGGTGCGTGGGTAGCCATCCAAGAGAAAGCCCTGCTTGGCGTCATCGTGCGAGAGGCGGTCGCGCACCAGGTCGTTGGTGACCGAGTCGGGGACATACTCTCCGCGGTCCATGAACGACTTGGCAAGCTTGCCGAGCTCGGTTTCGTTCTTCACGTTGAAGCGAAAGATGTCACCGGTCGAGATAGCGGGAATGCCAAAGGCGGCCGATAGGCGCTCTGCCTGGGTTCCCTTGCCGGCACCTGGTGGGCCGATCAAGAGAAGGCGGGTCACTTCAGAAGGCCTTCGTAGTTGCGCTGCTGCATCTGGGCGTTGATCTGCTTGACGGTTTCAAGACCGACACCAACGATGATGAGGATCGAGGTTCCACCGAACGGGAAGTTCTGGTTTGCGCCAATCAGCGAGAACGAAACTAGCGGAATCAAGGCAACGAGACCGAGGTAGATCGAACCCGGCAGCGTGATGCGGCTGAGCACGAACGACAAGAACTCGGTGGTCGGGCGACCGGCACGAATACCTGGGATGAATCCGCCATACTGCTTCATGTTGTCGCTGACCTCTTCAGGGTTGAAGGTGATGGCGACGTAGAAGTAGGTGAATCCCACGATCAAGGCAAAGTAGAGCGCCATGTAAAGCGGGTGGTCACCCTTGGTGAGGTAGTTCGAGATCCAGCTGACCCATGGTGCAACCTGGCCGGTCTTGGCGTCTGGCTGGTTGAACTGAGCAATCAGAGCAGGCAAGTAGAGCAGGCTCGAGGCAAAGATGACTGGCACAACGCCGGCCATGTTGACCTTGATTGGAATGTAGGTGGCCTGACCGCCATAAGTGCGGCGACCAACAACGCGCTTGGCGTATTGAACCGGGATGCGGCGCTGCGACTGCTCAACGAGGATCACCAGGGCGACGATGAGAACACCGATTGCGATAACGCCAATCAGGGTCTCGATGCCCTTCTGGGTTGCAACCTGTCCGAGCGATGCAGGAAAGCGCGAAGCGATTGAGGTGAAGATAAGCAGCGACATACCGTTGCCGATTCCGCGCTCGGTGATTAGCTCACCAAGCCACATGATCAGACCGGTTCCTGCGGTCATGGTGATAACCATGATGGCGATGTTCAGGGGGTCGGTCTTGGTCAGAATCGGAAGAGTACAGCTCGAACCGAACAGCGCACCCTGGCGGGCAACGGCGATCAGAGTCGTCGACTGCAGCACGCCAAGGGCGATGGTCAGATAACGGGTGTACTGGGTTAGCTTGGCCTGACCGGCAGCACCTTCTTTGTGAAGGGTCTCAAACCTCGGAATCACCACGCGCAGAAGCTGCGTGATGATCGACGAGGTGATGTAAGGCATGATTCCGAGTGCGAACACCGAAATCTGGAGCAGTGCACCACCGCTGAAGAGGTTCACGAGCTCGTAGAGGCCGCTGGTCTGCTGGGTCTTTGCAAGACACTGCTGCACGTTGACGTAGTTAACGAACGGTGCAGGAATGAACGAGCCGAGACGGAACAGGGCGACGATCGCGAGGGTGAATCCGAGCTTGTTGCGCAGGTCCGGGGTACGGAATGCGCGCAAGATAGCGCTGAACACTTATGCCTCCTGGCGGTTTGGTACTAAGCGGTGCAGTCGATGACTACTCGGTCACCGAACCACCAGCAGCGACAATCTTCTCTGCGGCTGAGCGCGAGACCTTGTCGACACTGACGTTCAGTTTAACCGAGATGTCGCCGTTGCCGAGAACCTTGACGAGCTCGTTCTTGCGAACGGCGCCCTTCGCTACGAGATCTGCCACGGTGACGTTTCCACCGTTCGGGTAGAGCTCGACGAGCTTCTCAACGTTGACTACCTGGTACTCAACACGGAATGGGTTCTTGAAGCCACGGAGCTTAGGGGTACGCATGACGAGACGAACGCCACCACCCTCAAAGCCAGGGCGAACCTGGTAGCGAGCCTTAGTACCCTTGGTACCGCGACCCGAGGTCTTACCCTTCGAGCCCTCACCGCGACCAACGCGAGTGCGCTCTTTCTTCGAACCTGGAGCAGGACGCAGGTGGTGAAGCTTCAGAACCTGAACCTTCTCGGCAGCGTCTGCGGCTGGCTTAGCAGCAGCCTTAGGAGCAGCGGCCTTAGGAGCAGCAGCCTTGGCGGCTGGCTTCTCTGCGGCAGGAGCCTTCTCTGCGGCTGGCTTAGCAGCAGCCTTTGGAGCGGCAGCCTTAGCAGCAGCTGGAGCCTTTGCGGCAGCCGGCTTTGCAGCGGCAGCCTTAGGCGCAGCAGCCTTAGCGGCAGCGGGCTTCTTCTCGGCGGCTGGCTTAGCAGCAGCCTTTGGAGCAGCGGCCTTAGCGGCGGCTGGCTTCTTTTCTTCGGCCATTAGTTGATCTCCTCAACCTTTACTAGGTGAGCAACCGCACGAACCATGCCGCGAACTGTTGCGCTGTCATCCTTGACGATGATGTCGCCAATGCGCTTGAGTCCGAGCGTGCGAAGGGTCTCGCGCTGGTTCGGCTTGCCACCGATTTCACTCTTGATCTGGGTTACCTTTAGACGAGCGGCCATTAGGCACCTGCCTTCTGCTCACGAAGAAGCACTGCTGGAGCAACTTCTTCAAGCGTGAGTCCACGACGAGCGGCAACTGCTGCTGGCTCTTCGAGCTGCTTCAGTGCTGCAACGGTCGCGTGAACGATGTTGATGGTGTTCGACGATCCGAGCGACTTGCTCAGAACGTCGTGGATGCCGGCACACTCGAGTACGGCACGAACTGGACCACCGGCGATAACACCGGTACCTGCCGAGGCAGGACGCAGCAAGACCACACCGGCAGCTGCCTCGCCCTGGACAGGGTGAGGAATGGTGCTGCCGTGACGAGGAACGCGGAAGAATGCCTTCTTGGCCTCTTCTACACCCTTGGCGATTGCTGCTGGAACTTCTTTAGCCTTGCCGTAGCCGACACCGACGGTGCCGTTGCCGTCACCGACGACAACGAGTGCGGTGAAGCTGAAGCGACGACCACCCTGAACCACCTTCGAAACACGGTTGATGGTTACAACGCGCTCGAGGAATGGGCTCTTGTTGTCTTCGCGCTCACGGCGCTCGCCACGAGGGCCACGCTCGCGGCTGCCGCGGCGCTGCTCGCGCTCGACAACCTCGGTGGACTCTGGGGTCTCGGCTACAGCCACAGCTGCAACCTCAGTTGCTTCAGTCGACACGACTTGCTCCTTGTTTTCTGCGCTCACAGGACCAGTCCACCTTCACGTGCACCGTCTGCGATCGCGGCTACGCGACCTGCATACTTGTTTCCGCCGCGGTCGAAGACGACCTCGGTGATGCCTGCCTTCTTGGCGCGCTCAGCAACAAGCTGACCGACCTTGGTGGCCTTGGCAGTCTTGTCGCCGTCGAACTTGCGAAGGTCGGCTTCCATGGTCGAAGCCGATGCCAGGGTTAGACCCTTGGTGTCGTCGACAACCTGAACGAATACGTGACGAGCAGAGCGGGTCACAACGAGGCGTGGACGAGCTGCGTCTCCCGAGATCTTCTTGCGAAGACGAACGTGGCGACGGTCGCGCGCGGCGGCCTTCGACTTTCCGGTGATTCTGGTGCTAACGCCCATGTTTACTTACCACTCTTTCCGGCCTTGCGACGAACAACTTCGCCAGCGTAGCGAACACCTTTGCCCTTGTAAGGCTCTGGCTTGCGCAGCTTGCGCAGGTTCGCAGCGACTTCGCCGACTGCCTGCTTGTCGATGCCCGAGACGGTCAACTTGGTGTTGCCGTCAACGGTGAAGGTGATGCCTGCAGGAGGCTCAACCAAGATTGGGTGCGAGTAACCGAGAGCGAACTCGATAGCCGAGCCCTTCGCGGTGACGCGGTAACCGGTTCCGACGATCTCGATGCCCTTGGTGAAGCCCTGGGTCACGCCAACGATGTTGTTTGCGATCAGGGTTCGGGTCAGACCGTGCAGCGAACGCGAGTTGCGCTCGTCGTCAGGACGGGTCACGATGACGTTTCCATCTTCGATGGCAACGGTGATTGGGGCTGCAACAGCCAGCGAGAGGGTTCCCTTAGGGCCCTTTACCTCGACGTTGTTGCCGTCAATCTTTACTTCGACTCCGGCTGGAACCGGAATCGGCAATCTACCAATACGAGACATTTGTGATTACCAAACGTAGGCGAGGACTTCCCCACCCACTCCCTTCTTGGCAGCTTGGCGGTCAGTGAGAAGACCGGATGAAGTCGAAAGGATGGCGATGCCGAGGCCGCCGAGAACTCGTGGGAGCTCGGTCGACTTTGCGTAAACACGCAAGCCTGGCTTCGAAACGCGCTTGATGCCGGCAATCGAACGCTCACGGTTTGGGCCGTACTTGAGGTCGACGGTAAGAGTCTTACCAACCTCTGCGTCAGCGACCGCGAAGCCCGAGATGTAACCCTCGGCCTTCAGGATCTCAGCGATGCCAGACTTCAGCTTGCTGTAAGGCAGGTTGATCTGCTCGTGGTAAGCGCTGTTAGCGTTGCGCAAACGAGTCAGAAAGTCCGCTACAGGATCAGTCATTGTCATTGTGTTGCTACCTCTCTCGATCGGTTTCCAGACGCTTTACAAGCGGATGGACCTAATCGATTAGTTGTTGGTCTTGAATGGGAAGCCGAGCGCGGTTAGGAGCGCGTGGCCTTCTTCGTTGTTGCTGGCGGTGGTCACCACGGTGATGTCCATACCGTACGAACGGGTGATCGAGTCCTGGTTGATCTCGTGGAACACGTTCTGCTCCGAGAGACCGAAGGTGTAGTTGCCGCGGCCGTCGAACTGGTTGCCGTTGAGTCCGCGGAAGTCGCGGATACGTGGCAGTGCCAAGCTGAGCAGACGGTCTAGGAACTCCCACATGCGGTCGCCACGAAGGGTGACGTGTGCACCGATCGGCTGGCCTTCGCGCAGCTTGAACTGAGCGATCGACTTGCGAGCGAGGTTGATCTGAGGCTTCTGTCCAGTGATCGCGGTCAGGTCCTTGACGGCTGCATCGATGAGCTTGCCATCCTTGGCTGCTTCACCAACACCCATGTTCACAACGATCTTGGTCAAGCCAGGAACCTGGTGTGGGTTCGAGTACTCGAACTGCTCGCGAAGCTGAGCGACGATCTCGTTGCGGTACTTGGCCTTCAGGCGTGGCAGAGCCTTGCCTGCAGGAGCTGCGGTCTTTGCGGCTGCCTTCTTAGGAGCCTTGGTTGCTGCTGCGTCAGTCATTAGATGTCCTTACCCGAGGTCTTCGCAACGCGAATACGAACGGTCTTCTTGACTCCACCCTTGGTGACGGTCTCGAGGCGAGCGCCGATGCGGGTTGGCTTCTTGGTCGACGGGTCGACGAGAGCCACGTTGGAGATGTGGATCGGAGCCTCAACGGTCTCGATGCCACCGGTCTTGGTGCCACGGTCGGTCTGGCTGACCTTGGTGTGCTTCTTGACGAGGTTTACACCCTCGACGATGACGCGGTTCTTCTCTTTGTCGATCGAGAGAACGCGACCCTGCTTGCCACGGTCGCCGCCGCGCTCAGCCTTGGCGCCAGTGATGACCTGAACCAGGTCGCCCTTCTTAATGCTTGCCATGATTAGATAACCTCCGGTGCTAGCGAGATGATCTTCATGAACTTCTTGTCACGAAGCTCACGACCGACAGGCCCGAAGATACGGGTTCCCTGTGGCTCGCCATCCTTCTTGATGATGACTGCGGCGTTCTCGTCGAACTTGATGTACGAGCCGTCTGCACGACGGGTCTCTTTCTTGGTGCGGACGACGACAGCCTTGACTACATCACCCTTCTTGACGTTGCCGCCAGGGATTGCATCCTTGACGGTTGCAACGATGATGTCGCCCAAACCGGCGTAGCGGCGCTTTGAGCCACCGAGCACGCGGATGGTCAGCAACTCTTTGGCGCCGGTGTTGTCGGCAACCTTGAGTCTCGACTCTTGTTGAAGCATTGTTTACTCCTTGTTAGATGGGCACCCATTACCGACGGGTCGCCCTAGGGGTGTTACTTGGCCTTTTCGATGATCTCGACTAGGCGCCAGTTCTTGGTGGCCGAAAGCGGACGGGTCTCGTTGATTAGAACGAGGTCGCCGATGCCGGCCGAGTTGGTCTCATCGTGAGCCTTGACCTTGGTGGTACGGCGAATAACCTTGCCGTAAAGCGGGTGCTTTACGCGGTCTTCGACCTCAACCACGATGGTCTTGTCCATCTTGTCGCTCACTACGTAGCCACGACGGGTCTTGCGGTAACCGCGAGCCTCGGCTGCAGGAGCCTCGGTGACGGCAGTCTTCTTCTCAGCCATGGTTATGCCTCCTTAGCTGGGGCCTCAGCGGCCTCAGTCTTCTTGGTCTTGGCTGCGGCGGTCTTGACCTCGACGACTGGAATCGCACGAATGCCAAGCTCACGCTCGCGAATGATGGTGTAGATGCGAGCGATGTCGCGCTTGACGGCACGCAGGCGTCCGTGGCTCTCTAGCTGGCCGGTGGCCGACTGAAAACGCAGGTTGAACAGCTCTTCTTTGGCCTTCTTTAGCTCTTCGACGAGAACCGAGTCTTCGATCTTGTCGAGTTCTGCAGGGCCGAGGTTCTTCGAACCGATCGACATTATGCGTCACCTTCTTCACGCTTGATGATGCGAGCCTTGAGCGGGAGCTTGTGGATCGCGCGGGTCATTGCCTCGCGAGCGATCTGCTCGCTAACGCCGCTGAGCTCGAAGAGCACGCGACCTGGCTTGACGTTAGCTACCCACCACTCCGGCGAACCCTTACCCGAACCCATGCGGGTTTCGGCTGGCTTCTTGGTCAGAGGACGGTCAGGGTAGATGTTGATCCAGACCTTACCGCCACGCTTGATGTGACGGGTCATCGCGATACGAGCGGACTCGATCTGACGGTTGGTCACGTAGGCAGGGGTTAGCGCCTGAATGCCGTACTCACCGAACGATACGGTGGTACCGCCGCTGGCAGCGCCCGAACGCTTCGGGTGGTGCTGCTTGCGGTGCTTAACTCGACGTGGAATCAGCATGGGTTATGCCTCCGATCCGGCGGTAGCGACAGCTGCTGGAGCAGCGGCCTCTGGAGCTGCGACTGGAGCCTCTGCTACTGCAGCTGGGCCACGACCGCCACGGCCGCCTGGGCGAACCGACTTGGCGTTGGCCTGCTCGCGAGCGAGCTCCTTGTTGGTGATGTCACCCTTGTAGATCCACACCTTGACACCGATGCGACCGAAGACGGTCTTGGCCTCATAGAAGCCGTAGTCGATGTTGGCGCGCAGGGTGTGCAGTGGCACACGGCCTTCGCGGTAGAACTCGGTGCGGCTCATTTCGGCGCCGCCGAGGCGACCCGAAGTCTGAACACGAACACCCTTGGCACCCTGACGCAGTGCACCCTGCATGCCCTTGCGCATTGCGCGGCGGAAGGCCACACGTGCGTTGAGCTGCTCGGCGATGCCCTGGGCAACCAGCTGTGCGTCCATCTCAGGGTTCTTGACCTCGAGGATGTTCAGCTGAATCTGCTTGCCGGTGAGCTTCTCAATGTCGGCACGGATTGCCTCGGCCTCGGCGCCACGGCGACCGATAACGAGACCCGGACGAGCGGTGTGAATGTCAACACGGATGCGGTCGCGGGTGCGCTCGATCTCGATGCGCGAAACGCCGGCACGGTCAAGACGGGTAGTCAGCAGCGCGCGAACACGGATGTCCTCGGCTACGTAGTCCTGGTAGCGCTGGCCCTTCTTGGTCGAGTCAGCAAACCAACGCGACACGTGGTCGGTGGTGATGCCTAGTCGGAAGCCGTATGGGCTTACTTTTTGACCCATTAGTTGTTCCTCGCCTTCTGGGCGCCGGCCTTCTTGGCGGCGATTTCGTCTGGGGTTGCGACCACAACGGTGATGTGGCTGGTGCGCTTCAGGATGCGGAAACCGCGGCCCTGTGCACGTGGCATCATTCGCTTCAGGGTGGTGCCCTCGTCAACGTATGCTGCCGAAACGACCAGGTCGTCTTCGTCGAACAGCAGGTTGGCCGAGTCAGCCTTTACCTTGGCGTTGGCGATTGCCGAGTGAACCAGCTTGTAAACCGGCTCGCTTGCTGCCTGTGGAGCAAACTTCAGGATTGCAAGGGCCTCGGTGGCCTGCTTGCCGCGGATCAAGTTGACGACGCGACGAGCCTTCTGTGGAGTGACGCGGATGTGTCGTACTTTAGCGACTGCTTCCATTGTCTTTACCTTTCGTCTCTCAGGCGCCGCTTACTTGCGGCGACCCTTCTTGTCGTCCTTCACGTGACCACGGAAGGTGCGGGTAGGTGCGAATTCGCCGAGCTTGTGACCAACCATGGTCTCGGTGACGAAAACTGGGACGTGCTTGCGACCGTCGTGCACTGCGATGGTGTGGCCCAGCATGGCTGGAACGATCATCGAGCGGCGCGACCAGGTCTTGATCACGTTCTTGGTGTTGGCCTCGTTCTGCTTGCGCACCTTAACGATCAGGTGCTCGTCGACGAAGGGGCCCTTCTTTAGACTGCGTGGCATAAGTTCAGACTCCTATTAACGGTTCTTGCCATTTGGACGACGACGGACAATTAGCTTGTCGCTAGGCAGGTTTGGCTTGCGGGTACGACCCTCAGGCTGACCCCATGGGGTGACTGGGTGACGACCACCAGAGGTCTTACCTTCACCACCACCGTGTGGGTGGTCAACCGGGTTCATGGCGACACCACGGACGGTCGGGCGAACGCCCTTCCAGCGCATGCGGCCGGCCTTACCCCAGTTGATGTTCGACTGCTCGGCGTTGCCGACTTCACCGACGGTTGCACGGCAGCGAGCGTCGACGTTGCGGATTTCGCCCGATGGCAGACGCAGCTGGGCGTATGGGCCATCCTTGGCAACCAGGCGAACGCCGGCACCTGCCGAGCGGGCCAGCTTAGCGCCGCCGCCTGGCTTGAGCTCGATTGCGTGAACCACGGTACCAACAGGGATGTTGCGCAGCGGTAGGGCGTTGCCCGGCTTGATGTCAGCCGATGGACCCTGCTCGATGCGGTCGCCCTGCTTGAGCTTGTTCGGAGCAATGATGTAGCGCTTCTCGCCATCTGCGTAGTGCAGAAGGGCGATGCGAGCGGTTCGGTTCGGGTCGTACTCGATGTGAGCAACGGTGGCCGGAACGCCATCCTTGTCGTGACGACGGAAGTCGATAACGCGGTACTGACGCTTGTGACCGCCACCGATGTGGCGAGTGGTCACGCGGCCAGCGCTGTTGCGACCACCGGTCTTGTGCAGTGGACGAAGCAGCGACTTCTCTGGAGTCGAGCGGGTGATCTCAGCGAAGTCTGCGACCGACGAACCGCGACGACCAGGAGTCGTTGGCTTGTACTTACGAATTGCCATTTTTCAGATTCCTCTTCTCGCGCTTAACCGACGTTGGTGAAGATGTCGATCGAGCCGGACTTAAGGGTGACGATGGCGCGCTTGGTGTCCTTGCGCTTGCCAAGGCCAAAACGAGTGCGGCGGGTCTTGCCAACACGGTTGAGGGTGTTGACCGATGCAACCTTCACGTTGAAGATGCGCTCGACGGCCTGCTTGATCTCAGTCTTGTTCGAGCCAGGGGCGACCTCGAAGGTGTACTTACCCTCGTCGATCAGGTTGTAGCTCTTCTCAGAGACAACTGGCTTGATGATGACGTCGCGTGGGTCCTTGTTGATGGCGCTCATGCTTATGCCTCCTTTACGGCTTCAGCCGAGGTAGCAACGGACTTAACCGATGCGCCCTTGCTTGGGCCGGCGATGTAAGCGTCGAGAGCCGACTTGGTGAAGACCACGTCGTCGCTCAACAGGATGTCGTATGCGTTCAGCTGGTCAACCCACAGGATGTGAACCGACTGCAGGTTGCGCAGGCTCTTGGCGCTGATCAGGTCGCTGCGGTCGAGAACGACGAGCACGTTGCGACGCTGAGTCAGAGTTGCAAGGATGCTGGCTGCTGCCTTGGTCGAAGGAGTTGCACCAAGTGCGAACTCGTTGACTACGTGCAGACGGCCCGAGCGTGCGCGGTCAGAGATCGCACCGCGAACTGCGGCAAGAATCATCTTCTTTGGGGTGCGCTGCTCGTATCCACGAGGCTTTGGACCGTGGACAACGCCACCGCCACGCATCTGTGGAGCACGGATCGAACCCTGACGGGCACGACCGGTTCCCTTCTGCTTGAAAGGCTTGCGACCTGCACCCGAAACCTCGCCGCGACGCTTGGTCGAGGAGGTTCCCTGGCGAGCTGCTGCCTGCTGGGCAACAACTACCTGGTGGATCAGAGGAACGTTGGTCTGAACGTCGAAGATGGCTGCAGGAAGCTCAACCGAGCCTGCCTTCTTGCCAGTGACGTCGAGAACGTCAACCTTGGTGTTTTCTGCCATTTGGGTTACGCTCCCTTCACTGCGTTGCGAACGAATACGAGCTGACCCTTAGGGCCTGGAACTGCGCCCTTGACGAGCAGCAGACCCTTTTCGGCGTCAACCGCGTGCAGAACTAGGTTCATTGCGGTGACTCGGTCTCCACCCATGCGACCTGCCATGCGAGTGCCCTTGAAGACACGGCTTGGGGTCGAGGATGCGCCGATCGAACCTGGCTTGCGGTGGTTGCGGTGCTGACCGTGCGACGCACCAACACCGGAGAATCCGTGGCGCTTCATGTGGCCGGCAAAGCCCTTGCCCTTGCTGGTGCCGACGACGTCGACGAGAGCGCCGACCTCGAGAACCTCAACACCGAGCTCCTGGCCGATCTCGTAAGAGTCGGCGTCGGCGGTGCGAATCTCAGCAACGTGGCGACGTGGGTTGACGCCGGCCTTTGCAAAGTGGCCAGCCTCAGGCTGGTTGACCTTGCGTGGGTCGATGGCGCCGTAGGCAACCTGAATGGCCGAGTAGCCATCGGTTTCGACGTTCTTGATCTGGGTGATGACGTTCGAGCCGGCCTCAATCACGGTGATTGGAATGAGGCGGTTCTGGGCATCCCAGACCTGGGTCATGCCGAGCTTCTTGCCCAGCAGTCCCTTGACTGTTCTGTTTGGGGTAGGCATGGCTTTCCTTAGAGCTTGATCTCGATGTTGACGTCGGCCGGAAGGTCGAGACGCATCAACGAGTCCACGGCCTTAGGGGTCGGGTCGATGATGTCGATAACGCGCTTGTGGGTGCGCATCTCGAAGTGCTCGCGGCTGTCCTTGTATTTGTGTGGGGAACGGATCACACAGACCACGTTCTTCTCGGTTGGCAGAGGCACTGGGCCTACAACGGTCGCACCGGCACGGGTAACCGTGTCGACGATCTTGCGCGCCGAAGAGTCGATGACCTCGTGGTCATACGACTTAAGTCGAATGCGGATTTTCTGTGCCGCCATGTTGACTCGCTCTCGTTCACACCCGCGGTTTTCGGCCGCGGGACGCTTAGTAGCACTACTGATGTTGCACCACTGTTTATCTGTCAAAACCGGTTTCCCGGCGTACTGCATCTCCGACCCACGCTGTCGGGCGTGTCGTGTGCCTCAGGCACGCAAACATCCCGCAACATTTTGTCGGATACATTTTTGTTCTTGCTGCGACCGGACCAACCTGGGCTGTTCACTATGTCTGCAGTGGTTCACGCAGAATGCGCGACTACTCACGAACCCCTCAAGTTTACGCGGGTTTCGCTGGTCAATGCAAATTGTTTTTTGCTAGATTGGCTCGTGAAAGGGGGTATTTATGTTCAACTTTGGGGGCAACGACGAACAAGACCAAATCCGCAAGCCTTTTGGCATCGTTCCAGCCGACAAATCAGGATGCGGAATCCCGTTGATCGCCATCGCGATCTTCTTCGCATCGGTTGGCCAAGCGGCGGCCCATCTGCCGCTCTAAACACTCAGAAGAAGCCTCGGTCGCCAAGACCGGGGCTTTTTCGCTGCCGTTTAGGCTATTCGCATGATCAATTCCGCGGTACCAGTGATTCCAGTTTCGAAGCTCGAAGTTGCCGAGGCAACTCTCACCCGTGTGGGGTTCAGCATGGAGTGGTCGCACGCACCAGTGCCAGGTGGTCCAAAATACGCGGCCTTCACCGATGCAACCAAGCGGATCGAGGTTCACGCCAGCGAGAGCCGCGGCGACGGCATCGGGCCAATCGTGGTTTATTTTCGCGTGGATGACGTCGACGCGCTAGCCGCCATGGCCGGCGAGGCCGCTCAAGATCAGAGTTGGGGCACCCGCGAGTTTTGGCTGCGTGACGCCGACGGCAACACCTACCGATTCGGTCAGGTCCTCCCCGAGTAGCCGACCTGCCGAATCCCCGAGCAAAGAGAAAACCCCCGAGCCTAAGCCCGGGGGTTTTCGAATCTCTAAGTAGTGACTACTTGTTGATCTTGGTGACGGTACCGGCACCAACGGTGCGGCCACCCTCACGGATTGCGAAACGCAGACCATCTTCCATAGCGATTGGCTGGATGAGCTCAACGGTCATCTCAGTGGTGTCGCCAGGCATAACCATTTCGGTGCCAGCTGGAAGGGTGATAACACCAGTCACGTCAGTAGTACGGAAGTAGAACTGTGGACGGTAGTTTGCGTAGAACGGGTTGTGACGGCCACCCTCATCCTTCGAAAGGATGTAGACGTTGGCGTCAAAGTTGGTGTGAGGGGTGATCGAACCAGGCTTAACAACAACCTGGCCACGCTCAACGTCTTCACGCTTGGTTCCACGAAGAAGCAGACCGACGTTCTCGCCAGCCTCTGCGTAGTCGAG
>JBEGJS010000083.1:0-6937 GCA_041184485.1 Actinomycetota bacterium
ACCCATACGAGTCGTTCACCACCAGCGTGCAGGCGTTCTTGGAGCAGGCCGCCGCCGACCCACAGGTTCTCGCCATCAAGCAGACGCTTTATCGCACCTCGGGCGACTCGCCAATCGTGGATGCGCTAATCGCTGCCGCAGAGGCCGGCAAGCAGGTATTGGCCCTGGTCGAGATCAAGGCGCGCTTCGACGAGCAGAACAACATCACCTGGGCTCGCAAGCTCGAGCAGGCTGGCGTGCACGTCGTTTATGGCATCGTGGGGCTAAAGACCCACTGCAAGCTCTCACTGGTGATTCGCCAAGAGGGCAACGTTTTGCGTCGCTACTGCCACATCGGCACCGGAAACTACAACCCAAAGACCGCTCGCTTCTATGAAGACTTCGGTCTGCTCAGCGCCCGCGAGTCGGTTGGCGAAGACCTGACCAAGCTGTTCAACCAGCTCTCGGGTTATGCCCCGGATGCCACCTTCAAGTCGCTGCTGGTCTCGCCAAACGGCGTGCGCGACGGCCTGGTCGAGCGCATCCTGGCCGAAATCGAACACCACAAGGCTGGCAAAGAGGCGCGCATCAGCGTCAAGGTCAACGCCCTGGTCGACGAAGAGATTATCGACGCACTCTATGCGGCGAGCAAGGCCGGTGTGCCGGTCGACATCCTGGTTCGCGGAATGTGCGCCTTGAAGCCCGGCGTGCCAGGGCTCAGCGACACCATTCGCGTGCGCTCGGTTCTCGGCCGCTACCTCGAACACTCGCGCGTATTTGGTTTTGCCGGCGCTGGCGATCCATCCTGGTTTATTGGTTCTGCCGACATGATGCACCGCAACCTCGACCGACGCGTCGAGGCTCTGGTGCGACTGGTGCAACCAGACCACATTAAAGAGGTGTCTGGGCTGTTCGAGCTGGCGATGGCGGAGGGTTCGGCCTCGTGGTGGCTCGACTCGAGCGGAATCTGGACCCGCCACCAGTACGACTCGGATGGTGCTGCCCTAGTCGACGTGCAGGACCAGATCATGAAAGACACCTTGGCCAAACGAGCGCCGAGACACTAATGACAATTTTTGCCGCAGGCGCCGTACTTTGGCGCGTCGAAAACAATCACCTTATGGTCGCAGTCATTCACCGTGCCCGCTACGACGACTGGTCGCTGCCCAAGGGCAAAGTTGACCCGGGCGAGAGCCTGCCGCAGACCGCGGTTCGCGAAATTCTCGAAGAGACGGGCCTCAAGGTCGACCTTGGGGTTCCGCTCAGCAAAGCCGAATACAAACTCGGCTCTGGGGCCACAAAAGAGGTGCACTACTGGGCCGCGAAGGTCAAGGCGAAGGCTCTGTTGAAGTCAAAGTTCAAGCCAAACGAAGAGGTGGCGCTGGTCACCTGGATGCCCGCCACTGAGGCATCCAAGATTCTCAGCTACGAGCACGATCAGCAACTGGTGCGCGAGACCATCGCGCTACACGAGGCGGGCAATCTAGACACCAAGCCAATCCTCCTGCTTCGTCACGCAAAGGCCATGGCTCGCAGCGATTTCAAGGGCTCCGATGACGGCAAGCGCCTGCTTCTGCCCGAGGGCCTAGAGCAGGCTCAGTCACTGATTCCGCTCATTGGCGCATACGGAGTAAAACGCGTGGTTTCTAGCCCGTGGACGCGCTGCGTGACAACGGTTGAGCCGTACGCCAAGAAGCGCGGGTTGCCGGTTTTGAAGCGCAGCGCACTCTCTGAGGCGGGCAACGACGCAGACCCAGTGCGCGCCCGCGAGGTTATCGACGAGGTGACCACCGACGGCGTCACCACAGTTGTTTGCTCGCACCGGCCAGCACTGCCAAACATCATCGACGCCATCGCGCGCTTTGGAACACCTGGACAAGAAATCCTGTTGAACGAGTCACGAGCGCTTCGCCCCGCCGAGCTAACGGTGATTCACCTCACCAAGGCCAAGGATGACAGCGAGCGTAGAATCGTGGCCATCGAGACGCAGTACCCAGTAGTTAGCGAGAACTAATGCCAAACACATCGGTTGCAGAAGGCCTACCGCTACTGCGCTCCGATGATGGCAAACCCGCGCTGTGTCTGGTCACCGGCGCCACCGGCTATATCGGCGGCCGACTGATTCCCGAACTCCTGAAGCACGGCTACCGCGTGCGCGTGATGGCGCGGTCCGCCGCCCGAATCTCCGGCTACCCCTGGGCCGGCCAGGTCGAGGTGTTCGAGGGTGACGCCAGGGATGCAGAGGCCGTGGCGCGGGCACTCGCGGGGGTCGACGTTGCCTACTACCTGCTGCACGCCTTGATGAGCAAAGACAATTTCGAGGATGAAGAGCGCCAGGTTGCGACCCTGTTTGGCGACGCCGCGAGCGCTGCCAAGGTGCGCCGAATCGTTTATCTGGGTGGCATCGTTGCCAAGGACCAGGAACTTTCTCCGCACCTTTCTTCGCGAGCCGAGACCGGCGAGATTCTTCGGTCTTGTGGCGTGCCAACCATCGAGCTTCGTGCCGGCGTAGTGATCGGCTCGGGCTCGGCGTCGTTTGAGATGCTGCGCTACCTAACCGAACGTTTGCCTTTGATGACCGTGCCCAAGTGGGTCAATTCGCGCATTCAGCCGATCGCGGTGCGCGATGTGCTCAGGTATCTGGTGGGTTCGGCAGCGCTGGATGCGTCGGTGGCCGGCGCCTTCGACATCGGCGGGCCAGACATCTTTACCTACCGCGAGATGATGCACCACTATGCGGCATCCGCCGGCCTGAGGCGACGCATCATTCTGCCCATTCCTGTGCTGACCCCGCGCCTCTCGAGCGGTTGGGTCGGGCTAGTGACTCCGGTGCCATACACCTTGGCAAAGCGCCTAGTCGCGAGCCTGCGCAACGAGGTCGTGGCCGAGGACGGCCGCATTCGCGAGCTGATTGCCGACCCGGCGGGAGGCCTAACCGGTTTCGACACCGCCGTAAAGCTGGCGCTAAAGCGCATCAAAGAGGCGAATGTCGAAACCCGCTGGAGCGGCGCGACGATTCCGGGTGCGCCGAGCGACCCGTTGCCAACCGACCCGAGCTGGGCCGGTGGCACGCTCTACACAGACGTGCGCACCCTGAATACGCCCGACAGCGTCGAGCAGGTTTGGCGCCGGGTCGAGGCAATCGGCGGCGAACACGGCTACTCGACCGCGACCTGGGCCTGGGAGCTGCGCGGCCTTGCCGATCGCCTGCAGGGTGGCCCCGGTCTTCGCCGCGGTCGCCGCGACCCAGACACCCTTATTGAAGGCGAAGCCCTCGACTTTTGGCGCGTCGAGGCGATCGACCGGCCGCACCTGTTAAGGCTCCGCGCCGAAATGAAGATGCCAGGCCTCGCCTGGCTCGAGTTCAAGGTCGAAGCCAACCCCAGCGGTGGCACCACCCTCACTCAGCGAGCGATTTACGCCCCTAAGGGTCTGCTTGGCCACGTCTACTGGTGGTCAGTTTGGCCAATGCACGGCCTGGTCTTTCCATCCATGGCCAAACACGCGGCGTTCGGCAGCCGCACAAAATAGACTTGCGGGATGACCGCTTCGCGCCGAAACACCCTAGCCTTCGCCTCGCTGGTCGCGGTCGCTATCGCCTGGGGCGCCGCATTCGTGCTGATGAAGCCGGCCATCGAGCAGCAACCCATCTTTGACTTCTTGGCCACTCGATTCACCATCGCACCGCTGTTCATGCTGCTGATTCGACCAGGCACCGTTCGCAAGATCAATCCCAAGCTGCTCTGGCAGGGTTCGGTGGCCGGCATTTTTCTGGGCCTCGGCTACGTCACCCAAACCATCGGGCTGCACTCCTCCACGGCGGCCATCACGGGCTTCTTTACCGGCCTTTATGTGATCTTGACGCCGATTCTGGCCTGGTTCTTCTATCGCCACCGCCCCAACTTCAAGGTTGCCGTCGGCACGGTTCTGGCCACCGTTGGTCTCGGCATCCTCTCGGCCAGCGCAATCGCCTGGGGCTGGGGCGAAGCGTCGCTGCTTGCCTGCGCCCTGCTCTTTGCCCTGCACATCGTGGTGCTCGGCCGCTGGAGCCCAAACCACGACGTCTATGCGCTCACGGTTGTTCAGCTCGCTGTGGTTGGCATCCTCAACTGGATTGGCGCCGGCAGCGACGGCTACCAGGCACCACCCAATGCCACCGTTTGGTTTGCCGTGCTGTTCACCGCGGTGTTCGCCACCGCCCTGGCCTTCTTGGTGCAAACCTGGGCTCAGTCGATCATCGACGCAAGCCGCGTTGCCATCGTTTTGACTAGCGAAGTGGTCTTTGCCGCTGTAATTTCGGTCATGGTTGGGCAAGAGGTGCTTGCCCCGCAAACCATCGTCGGAGGCGCAATCATTCTCGTCGCTATGCTCGTTGCCGAGTGGCCGGGTCGCCGCCCCGACGCCATTGTTCCGCTCGAACCGATGGCGCACTAATGAGCATCCTTGCTATTGATGCTGGCACCACCGGTGTCACCGCGCTGCTGGTCAACGAGGCCGGAGCAATCACCGCACGCGGCTACAGCGAGTTTGAGCAGCATTTTCTAAAACCAGGATGGGTCGAGCACGAGCCGGAGCAGATTTGGCAGGCAACCCTGACCGCGGTTCGCGGCGCACTGGCGGCCAGCCCCCTCGGTGAGATCGAGGCTCGTGAGGCAATCGGCGCGATCGGCATCACCAATCAGCGCGAGACGGTGGTCTTCTGGCACCGCGACAGCCTCAAGGCTGCGCGCAAGGCCATCGTTTGGCAAGACCGACGCAGCCACGAAATCGTCGAAGAGCTGAGGTCGGCCGGCCACGAGTCAGCGGTGCGGGCAAAGACCGGCCTGGGCCTTGACCCCTATTTTTCGTCGACCAAGCTCACCTGGGTTCGCCGCAACGAGCCCGAGCTTTGGAGCGCCGTCGAGCGCGGTGAGGTTCTCATCGGCACTGTCGAGAGCTACCTGGTTGCGCGACTCACCTCTGGCCTAGTGCACATCACCGACGCCTCGAACGCCTCGCGCACCCAACTCATGAACATCCACTCGGGTGACTGGGATGCCGAACTGCTCGACCTGTTTGGTGTGCCGGCGGCATCCTTGCCTTCGATCGTGCCCAACTGGGGCAACTTTGGCCAGACCGACCCGGCTGCCTTCGAGGGAATCTCGGCCGCGATTTGCGGCATGGCTGGCGACCAACAGGCGGCGCTGTTTGGTCAAACTGCGTTTGCCACCGGCGACAGCAAGTGCACCTACGGCACCGGCGCATTCTTGCTCTACAACACGGGCACGCGCGCGGTCGAGAGCAAGAACGGGCTGCTCACCACGATTGCTTGGATGACGCCAGATGGCGAAACAAGTTATGCCCTCGAGGGTTCGGTGTTTGTCGCGGGAGCAACCGTGCAGTGGCTTCGTGATCAACTCGGCTTCATCGCATCTTCGGCAGAGGTAGAAGCCCTGGCTGGTTCGGTGGCTGACACGAATGGCGCAATTTTCGTGCCGGCCCTCACCGGCCTCGGTGCCCCTTGGTGGGACTCCGAGGTGCAAGGAACCCTGGTTGGTTTGACGCGAGGCACATCCAAGGCGCATTTGGCTAGGGCGGCGCTCGAGGCGGTTGCGATGCAGGTCTATGACCTGGCCGACGCAATGGGAATAGACGTTGGCAGCCCGCTGGCTCGCCTGCGAGTTGACGGCGGCATGAGCGCCAACGACCTGCTCATGCAGATGCAGGCCGACGTGCTGGGCGTGGCGGTCGAGCGATCGCACAACCCCGAGTCGACGGGGCTTGGCGCCGCGTTTATGGCGGGGCTCGGCGCCGGCATCTTTGGCTCGCTGGCCCAACTTCAGCAGGTCTGGCAACTAGACAGGCGCTTTGAGCCGCAGCCGTTCGAGCGAGCCAAGGTCGACCGCTGGCACCGAGCCGTCGCTCACGCGCGCGCCTGGGTCTAACTCATGGCAGCCAAGATCACTGAATACCTCGGTGCCGGACTCGAGCCCGACCGCGACGCCGAGCCAGTCGTGCTTCTGCTGCACGGCTACGGAGCCGACGAGCAAGACCTCGCCGACATCATGACTTTTCTGCCCCGCCACAAGCGCTGGATCTCGCCTCGAGCCCCGCTGCAAACTCCCCAGGGCGGCTTTGCCTGGGCTCCCCTCTCGACACCCGGCAACCCCGACCCGAGCGAGGTAGCTCACGCGACGAACCGCCTTTGGCGCTTCATCGACGAGGTGATCGGCACGGATGCACCGCTGCTTCTCATCGGTTTCTCGCAAGGCGGGCTCATGGCGACGCAACTGCTGCGCACTAGGCCAGAGCGCATCGCCAAGACGGCCATCCTGGCTGGTTTTGTCGATGATGCACCCCAACCAGCCGATGCCTGGCTTGCCGCGAATCGCCCTTCGGTGCTCTATTGCCGAGGTGCCTCCGACCAGGTGATCAGCCAGGATGCCGTTGCCCGCACCGAGGCTTGGCTAGCGACTCACGCAAGCGCGCAGACTCAGGTTTATGCCCGCCTCGGCCACGGAATCGACGACCGAGTGCTCGCCGACCTTGCGCAGTTTCTGCGCTGATTGAGCCACTGACCTGCCTGTGGCACTGAGGTAGAATCTAGGGGTGCGTTAGCGCATGTGTCCCTCTGGGGGTGCGGGCCTCTAGCTCAGTTGGTTAGAGCAACGGACTTTTAATCCGTGGGTCGTGGGTTCGAGCCCCACTGCAAACACCTCAGGGCGGCTTCGCCTGGGCTCCCCTCTCGACACCCGGCAACCCCGACCCGAGTGAGGTGGCTCACGCGACGAACCGCCTTTGGCGCTTCATCGACCAGGTGATTGGCACGGATGCGCCGCTGCTTGTCATCGGCTTCTCGCAGGGTGGGCTCATGGCGACGCAACTGCTGCGCACTCGGCCAGAGCGCGTCGCCAAGACGGCCATCCTGGCTGGTTTTGTCGATGATGCACCCCAACCAGCCGATGCCTGGCTTGCCGCG